>DATMCM010000587.1:0-17625 GCA_035558335.1 Blastocatellia bacterium
AAGAAATATTTTATGAAAAAGTTTTCAACAGGTGAAAATGATCCGGGGAAAGTGCTCATACCCCAGGATCGGCTCCAGAAGCGGGTTTCAGAGCTCGGCTCGGAAATCTCGCAAGCCTACGAACACAAAGACCTTGTGCTGGTCGCGATACTAAAAGGATCGTTCATCTTCGCAGGAGATCTCCTTCGGGCGATCTCGGTCGAGGCGTCGATCGACTTCATGGCGATCTCGAGTTACGGACATCAGAACAGCTCGGGAGTCGTGCGAATAACCAAGGATCTCGACGAATCGATCCAGGGTCGAAGCGTTCTTCTTGTCGAAGACATAATCGACACCGGACTCACGGCCAACTACCTCTTGCAGACGCTCAGACGTCGCGGGCCGGCAAGCGTCGAGATCTGCGCTCTGCTAGATAAGTCCGCCCGACGAATCATTGATCTGCCGATCAGCTACCGCGGCTTCGAGATTCCGGATGTGTTTGTGGTTGGCTACGGAATGGACCACCAGCAGCGCTATCGCAACCTGCCCCACATAGCCACGCTCAGGCTGAGCTGAGCGCAGGACATATTTGCATCAGCCGGTAGGCGAATCGGTTCGCTGAGTCTTCTTTTGGATCAGCACTCGAAAATTGTCACTAACTCCGCCCGGAACAAAGAGGTTCTTCAATGCGAGCCGCTCGGTTAATGCTTTGCGGGACACACTCATGTCTCCGTTCTTGGCAATCATGTCAATCAAGCCCATTCGAACCAGGAAGGCGACTTGGCGCTCATAGCCGACGGTTTCGAGCCCGAAGCCCCGGCCGTAATCTATCAGCGCCGTGAAGTTGACGCTCGCCGTCATATCCTGCTCTCCGACGCGTTCGATCGGCAAATCAATCAAGCAGTGATTATAAAACGATCGCAGAGTTCCCTGCCGCCGGTCACCCGCGTAAAGCAAGGGGGCCAAATCCCCATAATCGATCGTTACTAGAAAGCCTCGCTCGATCGCCCGCGACACTTGCCGGAGCCACTGGATGGCGTCGAGATTGATCTCGGCGATTTGCCCTTCCGCGAGCCTCACTCCCGCGCGCTCGAAGTAATTCATCAGCTTAGGACTTGACGGACCCGCCCACGAGAGCCCGAGTCTCTCGTCCGCAGCAGTCACGTATTGTTCTTCGATGGCGCGATCGATGAATCGAACTCTATGGACTGGCATCGCATCTACAAGTTCATTCGAGAAGAAGATGGCTGAGCTCGGCGCCCGCTCGAGCTCCTCCAGGGTGGACCAACGAACTTGACGTTCGAAATCCGACAATAGCTCGCTTTCCCGCCTGATCATTTCAGGGCTTGATTCCACGATAACGTAGTCGATTCCGGAAAAGGCCTTCGGGTCTTGGTTTCGGAGTGTCGTTAGGATGTCTTGGGCCAACCGACCGGTGCCCGCGCCCAGTTCGACGATTCTCAGAAACCGCGGGCCCTGATCAGCAAGGAGTTCGTTCCACAATTCGACAAATGTGTTCGCCAACACTGCGCCAAACGCCGGATGAACATTGCTCGAGGTGTAGTAGTCACCTTCCGGTCCAATTTTGGGCCGCGCAGTCTTATAGTAGCCGTGGTCGGAATCGTAAAGGGCAGCTTCCATGAAATCGCGGAACGTTATTGGACCTTCACGTCGGATTCTCTCGATCAGCCGCAATTCTAATTGGTTATGCGTTGAAGCCATCAGTCCTGACTGGCCTTTCCGAACGCGCTCATTGAAAAAGCGCTCCTTAAAAGACGAAAGGCGCTCGGAACTACTCGTCCCGGCGCCTTCTAAACGTGCAAACCTCGGAACCGTTTACGCGGCAGCATCCCCTTCAGTCTCTGCGGCTTCGGTGGCTTTGCCTTCAACATCTTCCTGGCTCACGCTGCCCCGTCCGAACAAGAAACGAGTCGGATGTTCCTGCATGATCTTGTCCTGAAGGCGCATCAATCCATAAAGCAAAGCTTCCGGACGCGGCGGACAGCCTGGGATATAGACGTCAACCGGAACGATTCGATCAACGCCCTGCAACGTCGAATAAGTCGGGAACGGCCCGCCGGTAGAAGCGCACGCTCCCATCGCGATGCACCACTTTGGCTCAGGCATCTGATCCCAGACCCGTTTTATGACCGGCGCCATCTTCAAGGTAGGCGTTCCTGCGACGATCATCAAATCAGACTGGCGCGGGCTGGGGCGAAAGACGCCGGCGCCGAATCGATCCATGTCGAAGCGCGAAGCCCCGGTCGCCATCATCTCGATCGCGCAGCACGCCAATCCAAAGGTCATCGGCCACAGGGCAGACTTGCGCGCCCAGTTGAACACCCAATCGATTGTAGAAGTGACTATGCCGCTCGATGACTCTATGATCTCTTCTCGTTGCTCAGCCATAAACTCCTCAGGCCCACTCAAGCGCTCCCTTGCGCCAGGCGTAGTAGTAGCCCACCACTAATATTCCTATGAACAGAAGCATCTCAGCCAGTCCGAACAGCGAGAGCTTGTCATAAATGATCGCCCACGGGAACAGAAAGATAGTCTCGACATCGAAAACAAGAAACAGCATCGCAACTATGTAGAAGCGCACCGAGAATCTCTCGCGCGCATCTCCGATCGGCTCTACGCCGCACTCGTAAGGCAGAAGCTTTTCACGTTCGAAGACCTTCCGTTGGAGCAGTTTCGACAAGCCCAAAAGCAGGAATGGCAGCGCCGCAGCTATTAGGAAAAAGATGACGATGGGAATGTATCCGAAGATTGGAGGCGTCGCGCCCTGAGCCGTGCCGCCGGTCTTGGGGCCGGGAGCCTGGAGCAAGATCATCAGCAACAATGTCATCCGCTCACCTTAGACGTTGTTAGATTTGCTTCTCTTGTCGAGCAAGCTCATCTTAGTTTTGGGGTTGGTTGTTGTCAAGGAACCGATCATGGTTCCGATTTCCAACTCGATGGTTCTGGTTCGAAACTCCGGCCCAGTGGCGCGGCTCTAAGACAAGGCCAAGAATCGACATATTGAGGCGCCGAAACCTCGTGTGGTTGCCAACGTTCAGCGTGATCCTTTATGGTTGTTAATCCGAAACTGCGAAAGTGGCGGAATTGGCAGACGCGCCAGACTTAGGATCTGGTACCGTAAGGTGTGGGGGTTCGAGTCCCCCCTTTCGCATCAAGGCGCTCCTTGCTGACCGTGTGATTGATTACGAGCGGCGGTCCGCTTACTGTCTCGCAACTGCCTTCGAAAGATGACACTGACCCAATGAACATAACCGTGACGGATGAGAAACATTGTAAGAAGAAACTACGGCTCGAAATCCCAGCCGACACTGTCCGCACTGAAACCGACAAGATGGCTGCCAAACTTGCGCGCCAGGTCAACGTACCCGGCTTTCGGCGCGGTAAAGTGCCCAGTTCCGTAGTCAAAACGCGGTTCCGCAAAGAATTGCGCGACGAAGTGCTCTCTCATTTGCTTCCCCACTCGCTCGGGGATGCGATTCGAGAAAAGGAATTGAAGGTCATCGGAGAGCCTGCGGTTGACGACTTGAAATTCGGCGACGACGAGTCAATAGACGTCACTTTCACAGTAGAAGTAGCGCCCGAGTTTGACCTGTCGAACTATCAACGGCTGCCGTTGACGAAACGCGTTTACGGGGTTCGCGACGAAGACGTTGAGCGAACGCTTGACCGGTTGCGCGAAGGCCAGGCCGAACTCGTCCCCGTGGAGGACCGAGGGTCTCAACAGGGAGACCTGCTGACGGTCAACCTCAATGGCGACGTTGAACCCGAGAGCGAAGCGGCAGAGGCTGGCGAGAAAGGGGCGACGCCATCAAAACAAGATCTGACCATTAAAAAGCAAGACACTGAGATCGAGCTTGGTGGAAAAGGCGTGTTGAGTGAGTTTACCGATGCACTTATCGGCACGAGACCCGGCGACATCCGTAGCTTTGCGGTGACCTACCCGGGAGACTACAAACCCGAGTCGTACGCGGGCCGCAAAGTCAACTACACTGCGGAAGTCACGGCCGTTGGGTTCAAGGAATTGCCGGACGCCGACGACGAATTCGCTCAGGGGATCGGCGAGCAGTTCAAGACAATTGAAGAGCTTCGCGCCGACATCCGCTCAAAGCTCGAGCACGAGGGAGAACGCCGATCGGATGCCGAGTTGCGATCGTCGCTGATGGAGCAGTTGGTAGATCGAAACCGCTTCGAGGTTCCCGACTACATAGTTGAAAAGCAGATGGATTCGAGGCTCAACACCTTTCTCCGGCAGTTAGCCGGTCAAGGCCTAGACCCGCGCAACTTGAAGGTAGACTGGGATGACTTTCGCGAGAGTCAGCGTGAGCGCGCCGAGCGGGAAGTGCGAGGCTCGTTCATCCTAGATCGCATCGCAGAAGCTGAAAAAATCGAGGTTGCCGACACCGAGCTGGACGCGGAGATTTCGCAACTCGCGGAACGATCCGGCGCCGCTGCCGACGTTTTGAGGGCTCGCTTGACAAAGGAAGGATCGCTGGATAGCATCAAGGAGCAGGTCAGAAACCGCAAGGCCCTGGATCTCGTAATCGCTTCCGCTGACACACGAATAGAAGAAGTAGAAGGAATTGGCGGCGAAGATGTGACGGCCGGTGCGGGCCAACGAGCAAAAGAGCAGGGTGATTCTTAAGAGTTTCCAGCGTCCCTCGATAGAACAAGAATACACGGCCAGCTCATTGAATGCCGCAATGAAAAAGTCACTTCCGGCAACGGACTCTGCCACGTATAATGAAAGCTGTTAGAAACCGAACCTCAAAAGGAGAATGACCCAAGCATGGCTCTTGTGCCGATGGTCGTCGAGCAGACAGCGCGCGGCGAGCGCGCGTTCGATATTTACTCGCGACTTCTCAAAGACAACATCATCTTCATAGGCACTCCTATCGACGATCAGATCGCGAACCTGGTAGTAGCTCAGCTGTTATTTCTCGAAGCCGAAGACCCGGACCGCGACATATCGCTTTACATCAACAGTCCGGGAGGCTCGATAACCGCCGGGATGGCAATATACGACACGATGCAGTTCATACGTCCGGATGTGACAACTATTTGCGTGGGGCAATGCGCATCAATGGGGGCGTTATTGTTAACTGCGGGAACGGCTGGAAAGCGGTTCGCGCTTCCGACTTCTCGGATACTGATTCACCAGCCCTCGCTGGGCGGCGTTTCTGGCCAGGCGACCGATATCAGGATTCACGCGGAAGAGATAATGCGGCTCCGACAGCTGACAAGCCAGATACTCGCGAAGCACACCGGGCAGGACATGGAAGTCATAGAGCGTGACGTGGAACGCGACCGAATCATGAGCGCAGAACAAGCCAAGGCGTACGGCTTGATCGACCAGGTCATTACTCACCGCGAGGCGTGAGCGAACAAACTGGATGAGTTCCCGGGTTCGACATGTTGTTGTTGCGAGACGACGTTTGCAGGTTACCATTAGATTGAGTTAGAACTTCCCCAGGATTGGAGACCGGATGAGACGAGGTGAGGACACACTGCGCTGCTCGTTTTGTGGCAAGTCACAAAACGAAGTAAAGAAGTTGATTGCCGGCCCAACTGTCTACATTTGCAACGAGTGCATCGATATCTGCAACGAGATCATCACCGATGATCAACAGCAGGAGACAGCCGCCAGGCGCCCACCTCTTCCAAAGCCTGTAGAGATCAAAGAATTCCTCGACGACTACGTCATCGGCCAGGATGACACCAAGAAGAAGCTCGCCGTCGCCGTTTATCAGCACTACAAACGAGTGGACATGCTCAAACGGCGGACCTCGGACATCGAGATTCAGAAGTCGAACATCATGTTGATCGGACCTACGGGAACCGGAAAGACGCTGCTTGCGCAAACGCTGGCGCGTATGCTCAACGTACCCTTCACGATAGTCGATGCAACCACGCTTACCGAGGCTGGCTATGTTGGCGAGGACGTCGAAAACATTATCCTCAAACTGCTACAGGCGGCAAACGGGGACATCGAGCGGGCTCAGAACGGCATCATTTACATCGACGAGATCGACAAGATTTGTCGCAAGGACGAGAATCCATCGATCACTCGTGACGTCTCTGGCGAAGGCGTCCAGCAGGCGTTGCTCAAGATTCTCGAAGGAACCATTGCAAACGTCCCTCCACAAGGCGGCCGGAAGCATCCGCATCAAGAGTTTTTCCCGGTAGACACAACCAACATTCTGTTCATCTGTGGCGGCGCGTTCGTCGGTCTCGAAAAGGTCATCGAGCGCCGGATCGGCAAGAAGGCACTGGGCTTCAACGCCAACATTAAGAGTGCGCGCAAGAAACGTCTGAGCGAGACGTTGACTCAGGTGGAGCCGGAAGACCTAATCAAGTTCGGGTTGATACCCGAGTTCGTTGGCCGGCTGCCGGTTTGCGGAACGCTTCACGAGTTGGATGAGTCGGCTATGGTCGAGATCCTCACCACCCCAAAGAACGCGCTGGTCAAACAGTATCAAAAGCTGTTCGAGTACGAAGGCGTCAAACTTCGTTTCGTAGACGAAGCGCTGGTGGCGGTAGCTCGTATGGCTTGCGAGCGAAAAGTAGGCGCTCGCGGGCTGAGGATGATCCTTGAAGAGCTTATGCTGGATGTGATGTATATCCTTCCCTCCAACAAGAAGGTCAAAGAGTTTGTAGTGACGCGCGAGATGGTTGAAAGCCGCCGCGCGACGTTCCCTGTCCTCGAGAAGGCTGGCTAGGAATGGGGTTGGCAGCCAGGATCAACCGTTTCATGTTTGGAACTTCAACCCTCATTTATCATGAATGAATTCAACGACAGTACTCCAACCGACGTAGTCAAGTGTCCGATGGTTCCCATTCGTGATGTAGTCGTGTTTCCCTACACGATGGTCGCGTTTGTGATCGGGCGCCCGGCTAGCGTTCGTGCGCTCGAAGCTGCGCTCCGCGGCGACAAGACCATTTTCCTTGCTACACAGCACGACGCAACAATCGACGAACCCGTTGTGGAACAAGTCTATTCGGTCGGCACGATCGCGCGGATAACTCACAACCTGCGTCTCCCGGATGGCAACATCAAGGTTATGGTTGAGGGGATAGAGCGCGCCAAGTCAGTCCGCGTCGAAGACAACGGCGACTACTGGCTCGCTACGCTGAGAAAGGCGCCGGAGCAGCAAGAGGCACGTTCGCGGTTGAACTCGCTGATCGGCCGCGTAGGCTCGCTGGTAGATCAGTACGTGCGGCAGTCAACCGAGCTTAGCAACCCGGAGACTCTCACGACAGCGCTGAGGAACGATGATCCCGCGCGCCTTTGTGACACGATTGCGTCGAACTTGAAAATCTCCGTCGAAGACAAACAGGGCATGCTGGAGATATTCTCGCTTCAGGATCGGCTTGCACGACTCGTCGAAGTGTTGGAAGTCGAACTGGAGAAGATTCAAGTCGATCGCGCAATTCACGGCCGCGTTAAGCGCCAGATGGAGCGCGCTCAAAAAGAGTACTACCTCAACGAGAAGATCAAAGCGATTCACAAAGAATTGGGCCGCAAGGACGAAAAGGCCGAAATTGAAGAGCTGAAGCAGAAGATCGAAGCCGCCGGAATGTCAAAGGACGCCTATGAGAAGGCGACGGCGGAGCTGCGACGTTTGGAGCAGATGCCTCCAATGTCCGCTGAAAGCACCGTCTCGCGCAACTATCTCGACTGGCTGCTTGCGGTGCCGTGGCAGGAAAAGTCTGAAGAAGTTCGCGATATCCGCGCCGCGCAAGAGGTCCTCGACAATGACCATTACGGACTCGAAAAAGTCAAAGAACGTATCCTCGAATACTTGGCGGTCCGCCAGCTCGTTGAACGCCCGAAGGGTTCGATTCTTTGCTTTGTAGGGCCTCCGGGCGTTGGAAAAACCAGCCTCGGTCGTTCGATCGCGAAAGCCACGGGACGCAAGTTCGTCCGGTTGAGCCTGGGCGGCGTTCGTGACGAAGCGGAGATTCGAGGCCATCGCCGCACATATATCGGCGCGCTGCCGGGTCAGATCATCCAGATGATGAAGAAGGCGGGGACGATCAACCCGCTGATAATGCTCGACGAAGTCGAGAAGCTCGGAATGGATTTTCGTGGCGACCCGTCGGCGGCGCTTCTCGAAGTCCTCGACCCCGAACAGAATTTTGCGTTTCACGATCACTATCTCGACGTGGAGTACGACTTGTCCAATGCGATGTTCATCGCTACGGCCAACGTGATTCACACGATACCCCCGGCGCTTCAGGACAGACTCGAGATCATAAGGCTGCCGGGCTACACCGAGCGCGAGAAACTTCAGATCGCGATGCGCCACCTCATGCCGAAGCAGTTCGAAGCCAACGGGCTCACGGCGGACCAGATCGACTTCCTCGAAGAAGGCATCGCCACGATTACGCAGTATTACACTCGCGAGGCTGGCGTGCGAAACCTGGAGCGAGAAATCGCGTCGGTGCTGCGCAAACTTGCCCGAAGAATGTTGACCTCGGAAGACCCGACGAGTTATCGGGAGTTGGTGGACGGCAATCTCGTTAAGGAACTACTTGGTCCCACTCGGTTCCGCCCGCAGTCGGTGGGGGCTCACAACGAAGTTGGGCTAGCAACCGGTCTGGCCTGGACCGATGTTGGCGGCGAGGTTCTTCACATCGAGGCGACGCTCATGCCTGGCCGCGGCAACATTACCCTGACCGGCAAACTCGGCGAAGTGATGCAGGAGTCGGCTCGTGCTGCTTTGACGTGCGTCAGGAGCCGCGCCAAGGAGCTCGGCATCTCGCCTGATTTCCACAAGAAGTACGATTTGCATTTGCACGTTCCAGAGGGAGCGATTCCGAAGGATGGGCCGTCGGCGGGCATCGCGATTGCGACCGCGATCGTCTCGGTGCTGACTCGGGTGGCGATTCGCCGCGATGTTGCAATGACTGGCGAGATCACGCTGCGAGGGAAGGTGCTTCCGATCGGCGGTGTGAAGGAAAAGCTTCTCGCCGCTCACCGCGCCGGCATTACTACCATCGTGTTGCCGAACGAAAACGGCAAGGACCTCGTGGAGCTTCCAGCGGACGTGAAGGAAGCCTTATCGATTCATCTGGTTGACTTTGTCGATGAGGTGTGGCGAATTGCGCTTGAAGGGCCGACCGTCACCTCTGAAGCGCCGACCGCCGAAGTCCCGACTTCCGAAGTGCCGATCTGGGGGCAGCAACCCCCAGCCGAATCTCCAACCGCGAATCAGGTTATTGAGTGAGCTGAGCATTGAAGACTGAGGACTGAGTAATCGGCGTTCGGTCCGTAGTCCTCAGGACTCAGTCTTATGAGAATCAAGAGCGCGAAGTTTACGAAGAGCGCGACCGATCCTGAGCACTACCCGCCCGGCGACCGACCGGAAGTGGCGTTTTTGGGCAGATCCAACGTCGGCAAGTCGAGTTTGATGAACAGTCTTCTGCGAGTGCGCGGGTTGGCGCGCACAAGTTCCACACCGGGTCGTACTCAGCTTATCAATTTCTTCTTGATAAATGACGCGTTCTACTTTGTGGACTTGCCCGGTTACGGATACGCGCGAGTGCCTTCGGAGGTGAAGCGAGAGTGGGGGCCGATGGTGGAGAAATATCTTGCCACCCGGCAAAATCTTGTGCTATCAATTGTCATCACTGATTCGCGGCACGAGCCCACCAAGTTAGACCTGCAGATGATAGAGTGGCTGCAATCGAAGGGAAAGCCGTTCGTCATTATTGGGACCAAGGCTGACAAGCTCAGTGGAAACCAGTTGAGGGCCAGTATCAGTCGCGCATCGGCGGTGCAAGACAACAAACTGATAGCGTATTCCGCGGTCACGCGCATGGGCGCTGATCGCATCTGGAAAGAAATCACTACAAGGATCTCGGATCACCAACCCCGGATTCAGGATTGAAAAGGTCGTTCAAGTTCTCTCCCGCTCCGGCGCCCGAGCGAATAGCCGCATCCCCTGACCCGAAGACTCTGCTCCGAGATCAAGCCGCAATGGTTCGTACCCCTTTGAAATAACCCCAAGCCGCGATCGCAAGCCTCTTGCGCACGGCCAAAACTGTGAGGCATCCAAAAAATCATGGCAGAAGATATTAATCAATTGATGGACATCGGCGATCTGAAGGACATGTCCATCTCGAAGCTGACCGGAATAGCAAAGGAGCTGGATATCGCCGGCGCGACCGGGATGCGGAAGCAGGAGATCATCTTCAAGATCCTGCAGGCGCAGACTGAGAAGTCCGGACTGATTTTCTCGGAGGGCGTGCTCGAGACACTCCCCGATGGGTTCGGCTTCCTGCGCGCTCCCGACTACAACTACCTCCCCGGCCCGGACGACATCTATGTCAGCCCGTCGCAGATTCGCAAGTTCGATCTGCGCACCGGCGACACGATCTCCGGACAGATACGCCCGCCAAAAGAAGGCGAGCGTTACTTCGCGCTGATCAAAGTCGAAGCGATCAATTTCGAGCCACCGGAGATGGCTCGTGACCGCGTCTTCTTCGACAACTTGACGCCGCTGTATCCCGAAGAAAAGCTGCGACTTGAAACAGATTCGGAGAATCTCGCCGGCCGCGTGCTCGACATCATGACGCCAATCGGCAAGGGCCAACGCGCATTGATCGTCGCACCTCCCCGAACCGGCAAGACCATGCTGCTCCAGAATATCGCGAACTCGATCACGCGCAACCACCCCGAAGTCACGCTGATCGTGCTGCTGATCGACGAGCGGCCCGAAGAAGTCACCGACATGCAGCGATCGGTTCACGGCGAGGTCATCAGCTCAACTTTTGACGAGCCACCGACCCGCCACGTGCAGGTGGCCGATATGGTCATCGAGAAGGCAAAACGCCTGGTCGAGTACAAGCGAGACGTCGTGATCCTGCTCGACTCGGTCACCCGGCTTGCGCGGGCGCACAATTCGGTTGTGCCGCCTTCCGGCAAGATCCTATCGGGCGGTATCGATTCGAACGCGCTTCAAAAGCCCAAGCGGTTCTTTGGCTCGGCGCGCAACATTGAAGAAGGCGGGTCGCTCACGATCATCGCTACGGCGTTGATTGACACCGGTTCGCGAATGGACGACGTGATCTTCGAAGAGTTCAAGGGCACAGGCAACCTCGAGATCAACCTGGATCGCAAGCTGACTGAGAAGCGCATCTTCCCGTCGATCGACATCAACAAGTCGGGTACGCGCAAAGAAGAGTTGCTGCTTGCACCGGCGGATTTCAATCGCATCATCGTGCTGCGCCGGGTCCTCTCCCAGCTTTCGCCAACAGAAGCTATGGAGCTGCTGCTGGACAAGGTCAGCAAGACGAAGACGAACTCGGACTTCCTCGACTCGATGCAGTCGTAACAAACGGCTAGCCACCGGATGGTTTGACCGTTTGGCTTCCTCGGTAGCAGAACCGATTGAGGTTCCGCCTCTGTGGTTAGCAGGTCTCGACGCCAACTAACCGCAGAGACAAACGGTCGCCGAGGCCACGCGGAAAAACTCTCGAATCTGGACACATCCGGCGGCCCATTCACTTGTCGAATCATCCCGCTTCAACCCTGGAAGGGGTTTCCATCAAAACCTCGTTTCCGTATAATAGCGGCGCTATCTGGAGAGTTTGATGATCAGTTGTCCGAAGTGTGGCGCCAGTAACAGGACCGGAGCAGCGACTTGCAGGATGTGCGCGATTTCTCTTTCGGGAGTCGCCAACGCAGCCGGTTCCCGCAAGGAAGGCATCGGCCAGGCAGTGGGGGCATCGATGCCGGAATCCAAACAGGAGGCGACGAACTCAGTGGATCAAGAAGGAATCACCTGTCCCGAGTGCAAGACGCACAACGAAGCTGGCTGGTCTTTTTGCCAGCAGTGCGGCAAGAGACTTACGCTGGCCACGCAAACTCCGCCGCCATCAGATTGGAAGCCGGCCGACGGATTCAGGACCGTGGCCTCCGATCAGCTCGCCAAGGCGAGAAGCCCTTCATCTGAGCTGAAGACGGCTGAGGAAGAAAGCCCGGCTGCTGCCGTAGTGACCGCGCCTGCACCTCCGCCAACGCCGCCCATCGCATCCAACGACAAGCGCTCGATTGCTCCTCCACCCAAACCGGCCGCGCCCATTCCACCTCCTCCTCAGCGAGTGGAGCAGCTCCCGGATAGTCCACCTTTGCAATCAATCGCTGCCAATCCTGAAGCTCCGGCGAAGCCTGCGCCTGAGCCCGCACCTCCCGCCATAGGCGGTACCTTTTGCACTCAATGCGGCCAGACGAATAATCCCGGCGCGCAGTTTTGCTCGAGTTGCGGTGCGCCGTTGGCCGCCGGCCCGCCGCGCACCCTGGTGATGTCCTCGCAGATTGCGCCAGTCCGAGGACGACTCTACCTGGTAATGGAGGGTGGACAGCAAGGCGACATCTATGATCTCAACGCCGAAACAGTGATCGGACGAGCCTCGGGAGAGATAACTTTTCCGCACGACGGCTTTATGTCCGGACGCCACGCTCGGATCGTCCGCCGCGGCGCAACTTTCGTGTTGACCGATGAAGCCAGCCGAAACGGCACCTTTATCAAGATCAAAGACGAAGTCGAACTTAAACCCGGCGACATGATTCTGGTCGGGAAGCAACTCTTCCGGTTTGAAACTTAGGAGCGGTAACTGGTCTCCCCTATCGGATCACGAAACACGAGACAACTCCGCCCTTTGAGGCCATTGATGTATGACCTTCTAGTTTCAATCTTTGCCCGCACCGACGTCGGCATGCATCGAGCCGGCAATGAGGATGCGTTCCTGGTCGCGGATCTCACAACGGGAAACGTAGGACTGGGCCCGGACATGAGCACGCATCGGGTGGGCGAACGCGGAAGCTTGATGATCGTCTCGGATGGGATGGGCGGCGCGGCGCACGGAGAGGTCGCGAGCGAGATGGCGGTCGCGACAATCTGCGATAGCTTGATGGACGAGCCGGCCGAAATGGAGGCCGCCGAGCGCCTGAGACTAGCCACCGAGGCCGCGAATCAGCGTATATGGGACCGCTCGCAAGAAAGCCTGGAACATTTAGGAATGGGGGCGACGGTAACCGCCGTTATGGTGCAGGGAACGTCCGCTTATATAGCTCAGGTAGGCGACTCCCGAGCCTACCTGGTCCGCAACGACCGGATCAAGCAACTCACCAAAGACCAATCGTGGGCCCAGATGCTGTTTGATTCGGGCGCAGTCAACCTGGAGCAGATGGCTGCGGTGCCCCAAAACGTCATCATGCAAGCCCTAGGGACTCAGCCTGATGTGAAAGTCGCGATGAGCGCTATTCAGCTCTTTCGAAATGACTGCATGATACTTTGCAGCGATGGCCTGTCCAACAAGGTTGAGCCGGATGAGTTGTGCAAGACTGTTCAAGAGTCGGAAGACCTTACCGAAGCGTGCAGGCTGCTCATCGAAAGAGCTAACGAGCGCGGCGGCGAAGACAACATTACCGTCGTAATCGCCCGATTCGACGGGGAGTCGCTCGAGTCCGCCAACACCGGCAACTCGATCACTGCGAGCTTCAACCCCATCAGTGAGGAGTACTTCGATCAGGACGCGCTGGCCGAGTACGCCGCTCGCAGAGCGGAAAATCGAGATGAATCCACGTCGCCTTCGGAAACGACTGACACGACTGTAGCCCAACAGCAGGATTCGGCGGTTCCGGCCGTCGAGGACCACCCAGCCAATCGCTTCACGGAGGCCTTTCCGCAACTCGGGCTTGAGACCGGCGAAGCTCCTACTTCGCCGTTTATCCGCAGGGGCTTTTTGGTCATCGTGGTGATCGGGATTGTGTCGATGTTGTTGCTGCTGGCGACGGCATATTTTTTCTACGACAACTATATCAAGGATCATCCCAGAGAACTCCAACAGCAAAATACATCCACCCCGCAGGGCTGATGACTCTTCAGGCATCACTAGGATGACAAGCAAATCAAGCGCAACTCCCCCCGCTCCCACAACCGAACATCAACGATTGAGTGATCTGGGCCCTGGAGTTCCGCCGTGGAGGCGGTGGGGTCCTTATGTGAGCGAGCGCGCGTGGGGCACCGTGCGCGAAGACTACAGCGCTGACGGAAACGCCTGGAACTACTTCACTCACGATCAGGCTCGCAGCCGGGCCTACCGGTGGGGCGAAGACGGGCTCGCTGGAGTTTGCGATCGTTACCAGTTGCTGGTGTTCGCGCTCGCCTTGTGGAACGAACGCGATCCCATTCTCAAGGAACGCGCGTTTGGGCTGGTTCCCTCAGAAGCCAACCATGGCGAAGACGTAAAAGAATACTACTTTTACCTCGACAACACTCCGACTCACAGTTACATGAAGTACCTCTACAAATACCCGCAGTCGGAGTTTCCCTATCGGCAGCTTATTGAAGAGAATCAGCGGCGTGCCGGGCGCGGATTCGAGTACGAGTTGCTGGACACGCGTATCTTTGATCAAGACAGGTACTTCGACGTTTTTGTCGAATATGCGAAGGCTTCGCCGGATGACATTTGCGTAAAGATCGAGGCGTTCAACCGGGGCCCTGAGGACGCGCCGCTTCACATCA
Source organism: Blastocatellia bacterium (assembly GCA_035558335.1). Taxonomy (GTDB): domain Bacteria; phylum Acidobacteriota; class Blastocatellia; order UBA7656; family UBA7656; genus Onstottus_B. Next base: position 14,532 of record DATMCM010000587.1, read on the forward strand.
TCCCGCAACTCTGGTTTCGAAACACCTGGGCATGGGCCAGTCCGCGCGGCCCTGAGCCATCGATCCGGCGGGGGCCGGGCGGCGATGGGTTCAACAGCCTGGTTGCCGACCATTCGCGTGCCGACGTGTTGAGGGCGATCCCATACAAGTACGTGCTCGAGCAACGCCATCTCTACGCCGACGCGCAAGGCGAAGCCCTGTTCACTAACAACGAAACGAATCCCTCGCGCGCCCCGGTAATGGGTAGGCCCAGCCCCGCTCCCTACTTCAAGGACGCGTTTCACCGCCACATTATCAACGGTGAAGACTCAATCAACCCCGCCGGAATAGGAAGCAAAGCCTGTTTTCACTATGAGTCCGTAGTCCCAGCGGGCGGCTCGGTCGCCGTCAGGCTCAGGTTGACCGCCGATAAACTCGAAGCTCCGCTTCGCGACGTCGATCAGATCATCGACCTCCGCCGCGCCGAAGCCGATGAGTTTTACAACTTCATTCATCCGCCGCGCGCTTCCGAAGATGAGCGTCGCATTCAGCGTCAGGCGTTCGCCGGCTTGCTTTGGACTAAACAAAGCTACTTGTATGACGTGAACGTCTGGCTGGACGGCGACGATGAAGACAACCCTCCGCCCGACGGGCATCGCACGAGCCGGAACGTTCATTGGCGCCACTTGAATTCACTTCGTATTCTGTCGATGCCCGACAAGTGGGAGTACCCGTGGTTCGCCGCATGGGACCTTGCGTTTCACTGCATCACCCTGACGCTGGTTGATCCCGAGCTTGCCAAGGACCAGTTGTGGCTTATGCTCTTCGAGCAGTTCCAGCATCCGAACGGGCAGTTGCCTGCCTATGAATGGGAGTTTTCGGATTTGAATCCGCCGGTTCACGCATGGGCTTGCTGGCGCGTTTACAACATGGACCGTATCCGCAGCGGCCGCGCCGACCGACAATGGCTCGAAAAGTGTTTTCACAAAATGCTGATCAACTTCGCGTGGTGGGTCAACAAAGTAGACGCCGAAGGAAACAACATCTTTGAGGGCGGCTTTCTAGGGTTGGACAACATCACCGTGATCGATCGAAGCGAGAAGCTGGGCAACGGCTACAAGCTCGAGCAGAGCGATGCGACGGGCTGGATGGGGATGCTGTGCTTGAACTTGATGCGAATCGCGCTCGAGCTTGCGAAGGAGAACAAGGTTTACGAGGGTCTGGCGACAAAGTTCTTCGAGCATTACAGCTATGTCGCTTCGGCGATGAAGCATATGGGTGGGCAGGATTACTCGTTGTGGGACGAGAAGGACGGATTCTTCTACGACGTGCTGATCCATCCCGATGGAAGCGTTCACAAGTTCCGGGTACGCTCGCTGGTCGGCATCATCCCGCTATATGCAATCGAGCGGCTCGAGGTAGACTGGATCAAACCCTTCAACTCGTTTCGCTCGAACTTCGAGTGGTTTATCAGGAATAGAAAAGATATCGTCGAGAATTGCTGTCACTTGATCTCCAGGGGCGGAAAGGATGTCTACGTTCTTACTATCGTAGACGAAGCCCAGACCAAGCGGCTGCTCGAAAGGATAATCGATCCGGATGAGTTCTTCTCGGATTTCGGGATCAGGAGCATGTCGAAGTATCACGAGCAGAATCCTTTCGTATTAGCCGACAAAGAGGTGCGCTACGAGCCGGCCGAAACCGACAACAAGTTCAAGGGCGGCAATTCGAACTGGCGAGGACCGGTCTGGTTCCCGACTTCTTTTCTGTTGATCGAGGCTCTTCGAAAGCTGGGCACGGCTTACGGCGAAGACTTCAGCGTTACTCTCCCGGATGGATCGGGCCGCCAGGTCACATTGCGGGAGATGGGCGGCGAAATAGCGAATCGATTGATCGGCATTTTCACTCGAAACGAAGACGGAAAGCGGCCGGTCTACGGCGGCACTCAAAAGTTTCAAGACGACCCGCATTGGCGGGACAACATTTTGTTTTACGAGTATTTTCATGGGGACAACGGCGCGGGTCTCGGAGCGTCGCACCAAACCGGGTGGACCGCGCTGGTGGCGTCGTTGATAGATGAATGGCGAAAGTGAGCTTCGTCAGCGGTCCTCTGAATGACGCTCGCCCCTGGCTGCGTATCCTCGCCGAATTAGTCGCTAGCCCTTTACTTTAGCAACGTTTGACCGCGTTCCTTTTCTTATCACCACAACCTGGTTATTTTCGGAACGAAGATTCAAATCCGCTCTCGTGCCCTCGAGAATGAGCCGGTCCTCATCAGGGATGACTATCACCTCGCGATTGAGAATGACTCCGTTGATCTCAACTCGAAGGTCGCCTGTGAACTCCCGCCCGGAAATCTGAAGCTGAGACTTACTATTCTTGAACTTCGCCTTCGTTATTTCAGGCGAGCGAACCTTGGCGCCAAAGTAGATGTATATCGCGCCGGAGACCCCCGCACCCGTGGGATTGTCTACAGCATCAGCTTCCAGAATCATGTCGGAAACACCATCGCCGTTGAGGTCGCCGCTGGCAACCACCGTCCCAAGATGATCGCGTTTCTGCTCTCCCAGTATGCTTAAGTCTTGATCGCTCTCAGATGTTTTGATCAGTCCGCCGCTCGTCAGCTCTGGAGACCCGAGAACCACAAACGCCGCGCCACGATCTTTTGTGCCACCTGCGCCGGGTGCGCCAACCAGAATGTCTGTTACCCCGTTGCCATCGATGTCACTGGCGGCGATTGAAACACCCAAAGAGTCGCCCAGTTCTGTGGAATTGGCTTCGGCTCTGGGGTCGGTCCCCTGGATGGTCAGGTCCTGTTGTCCTTGGCGGATATCTATGAATCGTCCCGCCAACGTTGAAGACCCAAACACAACATACATCTCACCGGCTGAGGTTTGCCCCGGGCCGCCTCCGAGCCGCGTTGATGCCGGCACGCCAAGAACAATATCGTTGATCCCATCACCGTTGACGTCTCCAACAGAAATCACCCGGCCCAAGAAATCTCCAGAGTCCCCTCCGCCTAAAGCCCCGAGGATGGTTACATCAGGAAGAACTTCTGACAGCGAAATTGTCACACCCTTCCTAAAACCCGATGAACCCATAAAAATATCTACTG
>DATMCM010000588.1:0-14024 GCA_035558335.1 Blastocatellia bacterium
CTTCCGATGACGTGTGTGCTGTCGCAGAAGCAAGCGGAATCCGTCTTTCGCCATCTTCGATCTTGATGCCTGCGCTGCCTTGCTCGATGGTGACTGATAGAGAGAGCAGATAGTCTGCATTCCGTTCGACCGAAATGGGGCGCGAAACAAACTGGTCTCCGAGACTTGAACCGTCGACTGCCAATCGCAGCGCCTCATCTCGAGGCGAGAGTGACACTTCCAGCTCTGGTGACAGCCTGGTTCCCGCCGCTGCGAGTTCGGCAGGCGAACTGACCCAAACAGGCTGCGCCTCTTTCGCGGCTTCCTTTCGAAAGGGCGCTCTCGCTGCCAGGACGTTCACAGATGCGCTGTCAAACGGCGATTCTCTTTGTTCGGTGTCGTTATAACTAAACATGAAAGCCGCGCGACGGAGCATTACGCCTAAGAACCAGAGCGGGTTCGAACGAATCACCGCCAGCCCTCGCGCCAGGCGTTCTCGGTCTCGCTCGACCCCATCAGGATGCCAGACCTTCTTGGCGTACTCGGGGTGCCCAAGCCACTCTGCATCCTTAACTACGACTTCAGCGTGGTCGGCCGGCATGTCAAACCGGTTCTCCTCGTCGTAGCTCGCGATGCCTTCGACCAGAGTGATCCCAGTGCCAAGCGAGAGAGGGATGAACTTGTGGAATACGACCCAGTTGCGAATCGTTATCGGCGAGACTACAACCAGCGTCGTCACCAGTAGTGCGAACGCAGAGCGCAATCGTCTTCCGGGGTTGAACGCAACCAGGATCAAAAGCGCCAAAGCGGGTGCAAGGAGTAAGGCGTTTGATCTGAGCCAGCAAGCTACTCCGACCATCAGCCCTGCCGCGACTGCAAACATCAGCCTTGGTCGCCTGGTTCCCAGAATGATGAGGTAAACAGCCAGCAAGATGGGCAGCACGGTAAGCGGATCGGGGCCGCCCCACAGCGAATAGTACGATAGGTGCGGCGAGACCGCGGCGAGCAATCCGGCGATCAGGGCCACGCCCAACGGTAATAACGCCATTACTATCAAGAGAACTATTACGACTGACAGTGAATCGCAAAGCACGTTCACGTATCTAGCTTTGGCGAAGGTTCGTTCGTCGACCTCTTTGCCGGAAATTGTAGCGACCAGAAGGGCGTAACCCGGAGGATGCAATAGCATGCGTGCATTCCGCGGATTGTGTTCTCGCGGAAAGAGGAAGCCGCCCTCATCGTACATTCTTTCCACTTCGAGTTTGTACTGTGGATCCATTAGCGGGAAAGTCGACGCGTTGAGCCGCAGTTTTTCCGCGTTGTCCTGCCAGCAAAGCAGTCTGATGCCGAGGGCGAGCAGGAATATCGCGGCGCACATACTCACAATCAGGATGGGACGCGAACCGGCAGGATCGGGGCGGGCGGCTGACGGATCAAGTTGCATCGCAAGCCACCTGCGAGCATCGTCAAATGTCTGTCGAGCTTGAAACCCTTGTTGCATAGTCCATCAGAGTCGCAATAGAAGCGAGAGGCGCGTAGCTTAGCAGTCGCCTGGTTATTCTTGCGCGCTGAGAATGCACTCCGCGTCGACAACTATCAGGTCATCGCTGTGAAATACCGAACAGCTATCCACTAGTTTTAGAAGAGCGGGGACCTTTCCTTCGATGAGGTTCGCGACGGCTTCCCGCGACGCGCCTTGATATTGCATTATCCACGAATCGCGCTTTATATAGTCGGGCTGAAATGCATCGCGATCGACCAGCAGGAGAGTCACGCGATACTTGCGAATGAAATCCTGCAGCGTGCGCAAATCGGCGCTGTACTGTGCGCTGATCATATCAGTGGCTCGCTCCTGCATCTGAGCGTAATAGCTTTTGTGATACGGCAGCGCGTACTCACGAGCAAGAAGGATGGACCGCCTGGTGAACGTCGGTACGTTTTTGACTTCCGGCGCCAGCGACGCGACCATAGCATCCTTTGGCCGGCTGGAAAGAAACTCGTACAACGCAGGTACATGGCCAGTCCGGTACTTGGTATCGGGAAAGCTCGGCACGAACCGCGGATAAATAACTACCAGAGCGATCACTGCTGTCGCCAGCATCCAGGCGAAGGTCCGCCGTGCTGGGCCTGCTGACTCAGCGCGTTCTGCCCATGCGAACAAGGCATCGACGATGATCGCGATTGTGATCCCCGCGGCGATCGCAAAAACGATACGCAGGGTATGCTCTGTGTAACGGCTGGGATGATGTAGCTTGAACAACGTAAGATGAGCAGCCACGAACATCACAAGCGACGCCAGGATGGTTCGAGGAAGGACGTTGATCGATTCAGTGATCTTCTCAACAAGCGGGAATGCGCGGCGATAGTGAAGCAGAAACGGCAACAGCAGCGCCGCGTAAAGGGGAACATCGGTTACGAGAGTGCCCGGTAACAGCCCGCTTCGTGGCCTGAGCAGCCAGAACTGCCAGCCTTCATAGCCAAAAAAATGAGTGCGCCCACCCGGCAAGAACTCAGGTAACAGGCGCGCTTCGCTTGCGGTTATCACCGGCCCGACCGCACGCATCTTGAAGGCGTAGAACAGCAGTACGCACAGCGCTACTCCCAGGCCGATCGCGCAAAACCAATAATCCCGGCGAACGGTCGAGAGGCGCGGTCGATGGTTCTCGAGGGAAACCAGGCGCAAAAACAGAACGCCTCCAGAAATGAAAACCGTTGAGGGATAAAACAGTCCCTGCAGCGCGATGACCGCGAGACAAGCAACTCGAGAATCGCGAAGCAAGTAATAAAGAAACGCGAGAAACAGCGGATAGAAAAAGGCCCTTGGCGTGGCCGATACAAGGTCGTCTTGCATCCACAAGCTTTGATTTAGAATCAGCGTGCCGAAGAACGCTGCTCCCGGCACCGGCAGTATTTGCAAACAGACCCCGAAACCGTAGGCAGTTGTGATCAGGGCCAACGCCATCGGCAATAGCTTATTCAACAGCAGGGGATCAACACCGAAATGGGCGATCACCTCGTAGAGTGCCGAATAGCCCGACGGCGCGACGGACTGAAAATAGTCCGCGATGAGATCGTTGGGAAAAAGCTGCGAGTCGAGAAATCGCTCCATCCAGAAGACGTGCTGACGCGCATCGTCTTGCACGACGTAGGGGCCTTTGAATGCTTGATGGAGCGCCTGGCCGGCAAAGTAAACCGAGAAAGCGAGGCTTAGAGCGCACCAGAAGACAGTCCGAACATCGCGTCCGTTGATCGATGGCGTCGTTAGGAAGTGATGCAGGTTAGTGAACAGCTTGCGTGCGACAGGAGCAACCTTCTTAGGTGCTTGTCGAAGGGTGGGCTGCGTCATCTCCAGCATTCGGTTGCGCTCATGGGCCAGGCTGCGACTATAACCCAAAAGAAAAACGACTGGCCAGCATAACGGGTGCGCATCGATCAGCGCGGCCGAGATGTTGGATGCGCTGCGCTTTGGCTATCTGGAAGGCGCCGAGTCAGACTGACGCTCCGGAGATGGCGCCGTGCTCAAGTCGTACAAATAAGCAGAGGCGCCCGAGCGGCCGAAGCGCTCAAGCCTCACTCCGAAACGGTCGAGGTACTGCGTCATGAACTCTTCCTCGCTCACTCCTTTGATCTTGCGCACGTGTGAGAAGAGGAGCCACACGCGACGATTGCCGCGCAGCTTATCGAGGTCCTTACCGTATGCCTCCCAGTTTGCTCGTCTATTGATCTTGTCGCGCGCGTCCACTCCCATCACACACTCGTTTTCGTCAAAGCCGTACTTCTTCGCGTAGTACTGAAAAGACTCGCGCTGGTGATGGTACACGTAAACTGCATCGCCGGGCTTGCGGCGGTCGCGAACGTACTCGAGGATGGGCCGGATGTCCTGAGCGGCACGAGGATGAAGCATGTTCCTGGTCGCGCCGCCGACCGGTTGAAAGAGTAGCAGCGCGACTAACGCACCGCCGATCAGCACCGAGTAAGGCCGCTTCTTTTCGATGATATATTCCGCGCCCGCCGCAACCATAAGCAGCACCGGCGGAATCAGGAACAGCAAAAGCCGTCTGCCGAACGGGTACTTGTGCGCACCCGAGGCGAGCAGTGTGAACAGAATCGGTGCGATCAGAATGAGGAGTTGTCGCTTGTTCTTCAGGAAGAGTGAGAAACCGCCGATAAGAAAAACCACCAGGGCGAGGACCGGGAAAGGAAGGCCAAAGGGGTTCGTGAACATCTTGATCAGCGCGCCCGGAAGCCAGGTGAGGTCTGCGAGCGAGCGCGGAGGCAGCGGCATGAAGGCGCCTTTCGCTGCCCACGAGGTTTCAAGCGTAAGGTTGCCACTCAAGTTACGCAGCGAGACCAGGTAAAACGTTATGAAGCTCATGATCCAGACCGCGAACACGGCTGCGAGCTTCCAAAAGCGCCGCCAATCTTTGTGTCGTAACGCCGCGAGACCGAGCCCGGTTGCAACCCCGGCCAGTACGAGAACCGATGGATGAGAAAGCCAAACCGCGACGGCGCCCAAACCTGCAAACAAAGCGGCGCGCCGGGCGGTCAGGTCCCGGGCTTCGAGATGAAACCCGGCGATGACGATGAGCAGCGTGATTGCTATGTCGCTTGAGTATTGCTTTATCTGCGCGCCGTAATAAATCACATAGCTCGACACCGCAAAGAAAGCTACCGCGATCGTCGCGACCCACGCTTCCAGGCACCTCCGGGCTGCTTCATAAAACAAGAACACCGCTGCGATCGAAGACAAAAACGGAATCAGACGCAACGAGTACTCACCGTCACCGAAGGCCAGAAGGGCGAGCTTTTCGAGAAACAAAAAGCCGACGGGCGCAGCCTGCTCCGAGTCGAGAGGCTGGAGCAACCCGGCGAACGAGCGGTTGATGATGTTCAACGCCAGAGCCCCTTCGTCGATATGCAGCGAGGCTCTGAACAAATACTGCGTCGCTCGAAGCGTGATACCGAAGACTACAATGCACCAGGCTACGCGCTCCGGCGTGATGACCTCCGCGATCCGCTGCCAGTAATCCTTCGAGAATTGTTCCGTCTTCAGTATTGAAATCTCCATGAATCAATCCCAAGATGACTCAAAGCGATCTATCGACTATCAATGCCTCTCCAGCTCGCAGCTTTCTTACCTGGTTCGTGAGGTCCAACCATCCCCGTAACTGGCCCCGCTGATACGTTCGACTCATCACAACGTGGATCGACGTTTGGTCGCATCCGATGCCCGCGGCTGTGACGCCTTTCCACGAACGCGCGCGAAGTTCGTCGATGATTCGCCAGCCGCCGTTCTCCCAGGCCAGCGACCGTGCGAATTCAAAAGGCGCGTTCTTCTTCCCGGTAATTAACATCTTCTGGAGTACGCTTCGCATCAAATTCGGAAAGAAGCGCCCAATTGTGATCATAGCAAGTCGTAACGCCACAAGCTTGAGCGGCGTCATCTGAGTCTGCTTCGCCCAGCCAAGAGAACCTCGGACGGAGATCTCGTTTTCGCTCACGTTGATCTGGTATTCGTCGATCAGATGTCCAACTGCATTCGCCGTTTTGCCGCCGGTTTGCACCTCAAGCGAGAGTTGAGTGTCGGAGGCGACCAGCTTGCCGTCACGAAACAGCTTGAAGGCACCTCCCTTGTTGAGGGCAATGTAAAGCTCCGTGCCTGCGCGGCGATCAATCAGTATCCCGGCGCGCTTTAACCAGATGCTTTCCCGGCTTTGCCTGGTCGTCGTTCTGTCCAAAACAAAATCGCGCCACGCCAGGAGGTAGTTCCAGGCGTGATGGCCGATGATATGATCGTCGGCGTAACACGGCGCGAGCCCGCGCGCCAGACCTTCGAGAAAGCAATTGTTGATGCTCAACGCTTCGGGCAACCAACTTCCAACAAGCTCGAAACCATGCGGAAAGAAGTTGTAAGTGTTACGGCTCCCGTACTCGCCGCCGTAGGAGCCATCCGGATGAACGAATTCGGCCGCCAGACGAACTGCCATTGTGAGCGCGTTCTTTAGCTTCCGTGATGGATCGAGCTGATACAGCCGGGCAAGGCACCACACGGTCAGTGTGTGATAGCCCGGATCGCAACCTTCATATTCCCAGAACCATCCTTCTTCGCTTTGCCACGATAACACTCGATCCAGCCGGGCCGCCTTAGCTTTGTCCCAACGATTCGTGTTCAAGATTCTGGAAACCAATTCCAGGCAAACCACACTGAGCGCCTGATGATTGCTCAATCGTCCGCTCTCGTTGTGACCGGCGAGCCAGTCGGCGCGTCTCTCAAAAAACTCAAGCGCGATCTTGTTTTCAAGCTTGAGAATTGAATAGCTCTCCACACATGCCAGCAGCGAGAACGCCGCCGCGCCGCCAGCGCGTTCAAAAGGGAAGTAGTCGTCACACGAGCCGTCGGAGTGCGCGCTTTTAGCCGCGTAAAGAATCCCGGCTTCCGCCCACTCCTTGATCGTGTGCTCGTGGTAGTACGGGTTTTTTGGGATCTCCGTGTCGTAGGCGAGCGCCAGCGGCCACACGAACTCCTGCGACATGCCGCTTGGAAAATCAATTATCTTGTAGTGCCAAAAGTTCCGATCGAAGCACCCATAGGTTGGACTGTGTGGATTGCGATCTAGCAGGGTCAGCAGCTTTGGGATGTGGCTCAGCGCTTCGCGGGCGAAAAGATCTCTCGTCATCAGCGCGCGTCCCTGCCTGGTTATTTCTTCTCCGGCAAGTTCAATTTCGAGTAGCTAGCCGCCGCAAAATGAGGGCGTTTCTCGGAGTCAAGTTCGACTCTGCGCATCCGAAGCTGAATGTCTTCAAGCATCTTGCGATTAACGCCAAGCAGATCGGCGACCAGCCCGAACACCCACAACTGAACGCCTATCAAGATCAGCAGCGAAGCCAGAATCAAACTCGGAACATGGGTTCTCGGCGTGCCGCTCAGATAGAGAATCAGCCAGCGCACTCCAAGTAAGAACCCTGCGGAGAAGGGAAGAGTGCCGAGCAGCATGAAAAAGCGGAGCGGCTTGTAAGCCATGAAGATTCGCAGGATCGTGAACAGCGACTGCTTCAGGTAAGACGGGATGCCTTTGACCAGCCGTGACGGCCTCAGTTCTTCGTTCGTTCTTATTGGGACTGACGTGATCGCCAGCCCGTTCTGACCTGCTTGAATAATCGTCTCCAGCGTGTAGGTGTACTCGTTGAACACGTTCATTCGCATCGCGGCGTCGCGACTGAAGGCGCGAAATCCGCTTGGCGCGTCCGCTATGTCGGTGTTGCTTGCCATGCGCACCACGCGGCTGCCGAGCTTCTGTAAGAATTTCTTTGTGGGCGAGAAGTGGTCGATATCTCGAATCGGTCTTGCGCCGATCACAATCTCAGCGCGTCCGGCGACGATCGGTTCGATTAAGCCGGGTATATCATCGGCCGAGTACTGGTTGTCGGCGTCGGTGTTAACAATGATGTCGGCGCCGGCTCGAAGGCTCGCTTCCAAACCTGCCATAAAAGCCTTAGCCAAACCCTGGTTGTGCGGGAAACTCACTATGTGGTCGACGCCGAACCGCCGAGCAACGTCGAGTGTGCCATCCTGGCTCCCGTCATTAACGATGAGCCACTCGACCGTATCTACCCCTGCAACCTCGCGCGGCAATGCCGCCAGCGTTATACCCAGCGTGGCCTCTTCATTGTAACAAGGTACTTGGATTATGAGCTTTGTCATCGAGATCCGCGCAGCCTGATTGGCAACCAAGAAATTAGCAGAATAGATCCGTGTTTGCGACTCCGAAGCGCTCCCGCGCCGCTAACACTCCACGAACACGAGCATTGAGGTCAAGCCTTAGCCTCGTTTTGACGCTTGCGTCGTGCAACGCCAGCCAGGCCAGCAGCCGCGTTCACGCGGCTTTCCGAAGGCAAATAGGCCAGCCGTTTTACGGCTGGTTCACGGCCATGCAGGTCTCGTTGAGCCCGTTTCAACGGGGTTCTCCTTCGAGCTTTAGCCAACGCATCCTAAAAGGCTAAAGCCGCTCCACGGAAGCACGCTAAAGCGCGCTGACCTGGTTTGTCGCGACGCTTCACCAGCCCTAAAAGGGCTGGCCTACTTGCCCTGCGGGAAAGCCCGATGAATCGGGCTCGTTGCCGCCGCGAAAAGACGACGCGCCTCCCATGCTCTTATTTCCTTTACCTTTGAAAATGCTTTCCGATATAATTGCACACACTTCAGGCCCATAGTCACAAACGAGCAGGAAAAGCCGGTGGCCGTTCTCGCGTCTACACGAGAGAGCGTGTGTTGCGTTCCGCTCGCGGGTTGATCATGTTTTAGACGGAGTAAAACTGAAAAATGAGATCCATATCCAATCCTGAGCGCCGTGCTCGGCGTTATCGGTTCACATTTACGGCCTCTATCACACTAGTCATTTTGGCGGGTATTGCCTTTGCTACGTTCGCGGCGCGCGGTCAGGCCTTTTCGGGCGGACCTCTGGTTGGAACGGGCGTCAATGCTGTTGTGGCGCCGGCTGCCGGCGAGACCTGCTCTTCGGCGACTGCTATCAGCCCGAATGCGCTTCCGTTCACGGATGATTCGAGCACAGTCGGCGCCGCAAATGACATAGACCCTGGCCCCGGCGGGTGCGTTTCCGGGTTGGGACCCGAAGTGGTCTACTCTTTCACGCCCTCCGCCACAGATACCTATGTTGCCGCTGTGACACCTGTCCTTCCGGGCTTCGACGTGAGCCTCTATGTCATTACCAACTGTGCGAACCCCGCCGGAAGTTGTGTCGCCGGCACGAACGCAAGAGGGTTCGCTCAAGGCGAGTCGCTGAGCGTCACTTTGAATGCGGGCACAACCTATTTCATCGTGATTGATAGTCCTCTGCAAGGCGGTCAGGGCCCGTACCATTTCTCGCTGCGAAGAGGAGCGCCAGAGAATGACAGCTGCTCGTCGCCTGTCGTAATTGAGCCGAGCCGTTTGCCGTTCCAGGCGCCGGGGACCACCTCCGGAGCCACGAACGATTCCAATCCGGGCACTCCTTGCCTTCGAACTGCACAGTCTGGAAGCGGGCCCGACGTTGTTTACCAGTTCACCCCGGTCAGCGGCCAGAACTACGATTTCACGGTCACCCCGGTAGCGAACTACGATGTATCGATGTACGTGGTCACCAACTGCGCGACTTCTTCAAGTTGCAGAGGCGTGGATATCGGCGGCGGAGGCGAGACAGAGTCGCTCAGACGCAACCTCAACGCGGGCACTACCTATTTCATCATCATCGACGGCGTTCAAGGTGACTTCGGCGACTTCACGCTCTCGGTAGTTCCAACGATTCCATTAGCTCCAAATGCACCGACCAACCTGACCGCGACAGCGATAAACTCAACTCGAATTGACCTCGCCTGGATGGATAACTCGGGCGATGAGCTCGGGTTCCGAATCGAACGCAGCCTGGACGGATCTAACTTCAGCGAAATAACTTCGGTCGGACCGAACATTACTACGTTTAGCGACACCGGCCTGTCGCCGGACACAACCTATTTCTACCGAGTCTTCGCGTTTAACAACTTTGGCAACTCCGATCCTTCGAATGTAGCAGGGGATACGACGCCCGAGCCTCCAGTGCCAGTGTTTCCGGTTATTAGCTCAGACCCGACCGCCCTGGACTTCGGTACTGTAAGCGCAACCGCTCCGGCGACCAAGTCGCTGACGATTTCGAACGCTGGCGGTTCCAATCTTGTGGTGTCGAACATAACAGACCCGGCTGCTCCATTCTCGATACTCAACAAGCCTCAGACGCCGATTACGATACCGCCTGCTCAGAGTATAGTTTTGACGGTGAGGTTTGCTCCCACCGCGGCGCAGAGTTTTTCGGGGTCGCTGTCGATCCAGAGCAATGATCCAAATACTCCAAACTTGACGGTTTCCATTCAGGGTATCGGAATCGGAGTTCCCGTTCCTAATCTGGAATTGAGCGCATTGGTTGTAGACTTTCCCACCGGTTCCTCGAGTTTGCCTTACGAAGTTCGGAACACGGGCTCTGCCGACCTGATCGTTTCGAGCATAAGCCAACCGGCTTCTCCGTTTGCGATAAGCGGATTGCCTCCGTTCCCTGCGACGGTGAAACCGAGTGAGAAGTTTACGTTGACGATTAGTTTCACACCGTCGGGGCCTGGTGCTTTCTTGAGCGATTTCAGGTTGGTGTGCAATGACCCGGATACATTTTTGGTTGTGATTCGGGTGCGCGGAACCATCACGTCGGCGCCGCCAAGCATGCCAGGGCTTACCTTCAGGAAGAAAGGAATTCGCTTCCAATCCGCCGGTTCTAACGTTGTCGTCGGTGCTGTGATGATTGTTGATGGAACACAGACATTTGCACTGACGAGAGACGCCGAGTTCTTTACAGTCGGCAAAAACGTTCGCAGCACGCCTGGCAACCTCAGACCAAGGGACATCTTTGCCATCGGATCAACTCACGGCTGCCAGGTCATGAATCCTGACGGTCGCCGGTCGGCGGTGCAGAACCTCACTCGATAAAGCAAGAAGGCGCGCGGCTGGATTAAACCAACCGCGCGCCTTGATCCTTTCTCAGTCACCTTGCTTCAGAGGGAGGCCTTTGGCGCCGCGTTGCGCTCGTAGATGATCCTCAGGCCTTCCAGGGTCAGATCCGGTTCGACGGATTCAATCAGACTCGATCCGCGGCCAATCAGCGGAGCAAGACCGCCGGTCGCAATCACTCGAGCAAAGCCTCCCATTTCATCGATCATTCGCTGGAGCACTCCGTCGACGAGCGCGATGTTGCCATAATACAAACCGGATTGCACGCTCGAGGCCGGATTGGTTCCGATAACTCTTGTAGGCCGGCGAATATCGGTATTGCGAAGCCGCGCCGCGCGCTGAAACAAGGCATCCGCCGCTACTTGAATGCCCGGATAGATGACCCCTCCAAGGTACTCACCGGTTTGCGAAATCGCATCGAAGGTCGTCGCAGTGCCGAAGTCGACTGTGATACACGGACCGCCGTATTTTGCGAATGCCGCCACCGAGTTCACTACGCGGTCCGCGCCGACTTCTGTCGGATCATCGTATAGCACCGGCATACCTGCGTTGTCCGTAGTAACGAACAACGCCTTGGTTCCAAAATAGACCTCGGCCATCTTGTTCAGCCTGAAGTCCAGCACCGGAACCACGGATGAGATCGCTATGTCGGTTATGGCCGAGGCTTCGATTTCCGCCAGGAGCAGCAGCGTTCGGCACATCACCCCGTACTCATCTACGGTGCGATGGTGTTCTGAAGCGAGGCGCCAACTGTGTGCCAACCGTTGGCCGTCGTAAACCCCCAAAGTCGTGTTCGTATTTCCTACATCTAGAACTAAGAGCATAATCCGTAGTCCGTAGTCAGTGGTCCGTAGTCAGTGATCCGTAGTTAGTAGTCCCAAGCCGGTCTGAAGGCCGTAGTCCTGGACTAAAACGTCCGTCGCTTGTGAGTGTTCTGTGCTTGGAAGCAGACACGGACTACTAACTACTGACTACGGACTATCGTCGCTTCCTCAGTCTTACTTCGCCGGACGTAATCTCATGGCGTTGGCCGGCGACTTCGATGACGAGCGCGCCGCTGGGCGCCAATCCTCGGGTGAGACCGTCAATAAGTCCATTGGGCGTCTCGACGCTCACTGCGCAGTCGTAAGCGTAGGTCGAGAGTTCGCACCAGCGATCAATCACCGCCTTTGGCTCGCGCAGCGCCGATCGGTACCAGTCTTCAAGCCGACCTAAAAGCGGTGTGAGAAAGTCATCCGGTTCGATCAGCTTCCCGCTTTCAATCAACATCGAAGTCGCGCTGTCGCGAATCTCTTCAGGAAACTCACGCTGAGCGAGGTTAATCCCGATTCCCGCCACGGCGTACAGCAACTGCTCCCTCTCTATCGCAGTCTCCACCAGAATGCCGCAGATTTTCCGCCCTGATGCTAGCACATCGTTAGGCCACTTGATATCGATTGGGAGCTCGAAATCGAGACTGAGAGTTTCAGCGACGGCGATTGCCGCGGCTAACGTTATAACCGCTGAAGCTTCGGGTTTGATCTGCGGTCGAAGAATGAGCGACAGGTAGAGCCCCTTACCGGGCGGCGATAGCCACGAGCGGCCGAGCCTGCCGCGGCCCGCAGTCTGCTCCCGCGTCGTTATGGCGATTCCTTCGTCAGCTCCGGACGCAGCCATATCGCGCGCGAGATCGTTGGTCGAGTGCAGTTGCTCGAAGCGAAGAACCGTTGAGCCAAGCATAGCCATTTGTCAGAACCGAGGACAAATAATTGGGACTTTGGACTGAGAGCTGAGATTTGAGAGAGGGGTAACGATGACACGATGACGACTCCGTCCTCAGCACTCAGTCCTTGCCTGTCATCCTCGCATCGCAAGCTCAAAGAATCTGTTTGTTGCGTTCAGCGCAGCCTTCACAGCAGCGTCGGTCTCGCTGCCGCCGATCTGGCAACTGCCGAAGACTTGCATTTCTCTTGCTTCAAACGTGACATCCACGAGAACCCCGATCAAGTCCTTGCCCAGCGCGTTTACATGGTCAAGGTCCGCAAGCTGACAGGTGAATTGGCGTTGGACTGTGTCTTCAACAGCACTGAGCGCAGCGGATGCAGCTGCCCTCAGGCGGCCGGAGCCCTCGCAAGCACCAATGGCGTTCGCGGTGATGATCCTTTCGTTTAATGTGAAAGTCACCTCGACCCGGCACTGACCATCGGCTTCCTGGTGCACCTGGGAGCGATCGAATCGCAGACGCTTCTGGGTTCGGCCTGTTGACATGGCGACCTCTTCGGTACGAGTTCGGATCGAACCACGCACTTTCCTATCCACTGGGGCTGGCAGGAGTAATCAACGGAGAGCGTTCAAAGAGGCATCGTCGTCAGGCTTATGTCCACGGCGGTTGCGGACTGAGTGATTGCGCTAACCGCGATCAAATCCACGCCGCTCTCAGCGATGTCGCGAACGGTCTCCAAACTCACGCCGCCGGATGCCTCTACGATCACGTTGGGACTCTGCTTCCTGATCGCCTCTACCGACTCACGAAGTGCTGCCGCGTTCATGTTGGACAGCATAATCACTTCAGCACCCGCCGCCAGCGCTTCGCGAAGCTGTGATTGACTTATAACTTCGATTTCAATTCTCATCGAGTGAGGCGTGGAGCCGCGCGCGAGTTCGAGCGCCCGCCGGACTCCACCCGCGAGCGCAATGTGATTATCCGTTATAAGCACACCATCATCCAGGCCAAAACGGTGATTGAGACCACCTCCCACGCTCACCGCATATTTCTCGAGCAGTCGCAACCCCGGCGTCGTCTCGCGAGTGTCTATGATTTGCGCGCCGGTGCCGCTTATGCGATTGACAAACTCCCGGGTGAGCGTAGTTACTCCCGACAGTCTCTGCATAAGGTTTAAGGCAGTGCGCTCGGCGGTTAGCAACACCGCCGCGGGTCCTTCAATTATCGCAAACTCGGAGCCGGCCCTGATCGACTCTCCGTCATAGACTCGCGATTCAAGCTGGATGTTCGCGTCGAGCGTGCTGAAGACCGCTTCAGCGATCTCGAGCCCGCAAAGCACAAAGTCTTGTCGAGCAAGAAAGCGGCCGCGCGCTCGCGCGCCGCCCCGAACTATGCTTTGAGTGGTGATATCACCGCGCCCGAGATCTTCCTTAAGCAAATCCGACGCGTAGGCGTAGATTATTCCAGGGTCGAGTTCCATGAGAATAGTAGGCGGAGAATTGGAGTTCACCCGCGGCCGATAGAAGTCAGCGTAGCTCGAAGCTTCTCGATCTCGGCGATCAATTCCTCGTGGCGCCGTTGAGTCTCCTGGACCACGTCGCGGGGCGCACGCTCGACGAACGAAGCGTTGTCAAGACGGGATGCGAGCCCGCGTGCTTCGTTTCTCTTTCGCTCCATCTCCTTCGATATCCGCTCCGTCTCCTTGTCCAGATCGATTAGGCCTTCAAGCGGCACGGCGGTCTCGATACCTTGAACAATGTCCGAGGCAGCCGACTCAACTCGAGTCAATGTGTCCGAAAGAATGATTTCTTCAACGCG
>DATMCM010000589.1:0-2666 GCA_035558335.1 Blastocatellia bacterium
CGGAAGCGATGAAGCCGCTCCGGCTTTGATTCGCCTAGCTTGGTCATCGGTCGCGGGACTGGCGATTGCGCCGTTACAGGATCTCCTGGACTTAGGCATAGGGAGTCGTATGAACGTGCCCGGTCGTGCCGACGGAAATTGGCGCTGGCGTTTCTCTGAAGATGTGATGTCTTCACCTGTCTTCGAATGGCTCCGGGAACTGACCGAGAGTTCGAAGCGCATGGGTCCAGGAGCAAAAACCAACTCAGTGAAAGCGGAATCCGGAAGTGTTTTACAGGAGAGGTGCTCGCACATCTGAAGGCCGCGGGAATAATCCTTCGCCTTTGAGAGCTAAATGGTGATGACCTGGTAGCAGCCGGCGAAAGCGTTCGCAAGGGACTGGACGCACTCACCGCTCGATCAGCTGATGGACGGATGTCAACACGCTAGCTATTCTCTCTGGATTCTTCCCTCATTCATGACGATCGTAATGCGCGCTTTGACGAGCGAGCCAAAACTGGCACTCCGAAGCAGAAACAAGAGGATCAATGCTCAAGAACACTCCAACTTTTTCCACAATCCGAACACCCTCATCCCATCCCGCATCGCGGAAACGTTACCTTCATGGCAGCCGTGCGGATCTGCGTGTACCCTGTCGAGAGATCAAGCTCTCGGCTACGCGCCACAGCGACCGTCTCGAAGAGAATCCTCCCTTGCCGGTCTACGACACTTCCGGCCCGTACACCGACGCCGATGTCCGGATTGACCTGTCCCGCGGATTGCCCGACGTTCGTACGGAATGGATCAAACAACGCGACGATACCGAGATTCTTTCGGGTCCAACTTCCGAGTATGCGCGCCAACGCGAACGAGATCTGCTGACGTACCACTTGCGCTTTCCTTCTCCGGTTATCTCTCGTCGCGCGCGAAATGGTCAAAACGTGAGCCAAATGCACTATGCCCGTAAGGGCATCGTCACGCCGGAGATGGAATTTGTTGCGTTGCGCGAGTCGATGCTGCTGGAGCGCCTATTGCAGGACCCAATCTACGCCTCGCTCTTGCGCCAACATCAGGGGCAACCTTCGGGCGCTCGGCTTCCTAAAAACGTCACGCCCGAGTTTGTTCGCGCAGAAGTGGCTGCCGGACGCGCGATCATTCCAGCGAACGTAAACCATCCTGAACTGGAACCGATGATCATCGGCCGCAATTTCAAAGTAAAAATCAACGCAAACATTGGCAACTCTGCAGTCACTTCTTCGCCCGCAGAAGAAGTAGACAAAATGATCTGGGCCACCTATTGGGGCGCAGACACGATCATGGATCTCTCCACCGGCAAGAACATTCACGAGCTTCGCGAATGGATTATTCGCAACTGTCCCGTGCCGGTCGGGACAGTTCCAATCTATCAGGCTCTCGAGAAAGTAGGCGGGTGCGCGGAAGAACTTACTTGGGAATTGATGCGCGATACCATCATTGAACAGGCTGAGCAGGGTGTGGACTACTTTACGCTCCACGCAGGCGTCCGATTGCCGTGGATTCCACTCACTGCGAAACGACTGACGGGCATCGTGTCGCGCGGCGGCTCAATCATGGCGAAGTGGTGCCTAGCACACCATCAAGAGAATTTTCTTTACACGAACTTCGACGAAATTTGCGAAATCATGAAGGCGTACAACGCGTCATTTAGCTTGGGCGACGGTCTTCGCCCCGGTTCGATCTACGACGCGAATGATGAAGCGCAGTTCGCAGAATTACGTACCCTTGGAGAACTGACAGAACGTGCGTGGAAACACGATGTTCAGGTGATGATCGAGGGCCCTGGTCACGTACCGATGCAGCGCATTCGCGAAAACATGGACAAAGAGTTGCAGCAGTGCTTCGAAGCACCTTTCTACACGTTGGGACCGCTCGTGACCGACATCGCTCCCGGTTACGATCACATCACCAGCGCGATCGGCGCGGCACAGATCGGTTGGTACGGAACTGCGATGCTCTGCTACGTAACTCCCAAAGAGCACCTTGGCCTTCCCAATAAAGAGGATGTCCGGACGGGCATCATCAGTTACAAAATAGCGGCGCACGCGGCGGACTTGGCGAAGGGATGGCCCGGCGCTCAGCTTCGTGACAATGCTCTTTCCAAAGCACGTTTCGAGTTCCGTTGGGAAGATCAGTTCAACCTGAGCCTTGACCCCGACCGGGCTCGCGAGTTTCACGATGAAACTTTGCCCCATGATGGCGCCAAAACCGCTCATTTCTGCTCCATGTGTGGGCCAAAGTTTTGCTCAATGAAAATCTCCGAGGAAATCCGGGCGAAGTATCAAGACGACCCACAAGCGGGTATGGCCGCAAAGGCTCGTGAGTTTGTCGAGCGCGGAGGCGAGGTCTATCTGTGACACAATTTGACATCGCGGTCGTAGGCGGTGGGTTGCTTGGCCGATGTCTGGCTTGGCGCGCGGCACGAGCGGGTGCGCGCGTTGTCCTCTACGACGCGAGTAGCTATCGAGGAGAAAACTCCGCCGCCTGGGTAGCTGCGGCGATGATCGCTCCAACGACGGAAGCGATAGACGCCAATGCAGAAATCGTGTCCCTGGGGAAGCATAGCCTTTCCCTCTGGCCTCAATGGTTGGCCGAACTGTCGGAGCCAGTATTTTATCGTGACAATGGAACCCTCTTGCTCTGGCATCGCG
>DATMCM010000590.1:0-9926 GCA_035558335.1 Blastocatellia bacterium
AGCCGTACGACGCCGACCATGGCGCCGCAGCTTCGCAAGGCAGCTGCCGCCGCGCGCGAGGTCTTAATCGATCTCGCCGCGGAGCAATGGAAAATCGACCGCGCTTCGGTTGCGGTTCGAGATGGAAAAGTGATCGACGAGAGAACCGACAAGGCACTCGCGTTTGGACAATTGACCAAAGGCCAGAAGCTCTTAAAGGTGATCGCGGAGGACGCGCCGACGACTTCCGCCGATCGGTGGAAGGTCGCCGGAAAATCGGTCGCGAAGGTGGACGGTCGGGCGTTCGTTACCGGCAAGCACCGCTACACGTCAGACCTGAAGCAGCCGAACATGCTGGTCGGAAGAGTAGTCAGGCCTTCGTCGTTCAACGCGACGCTTGCGTCTGCCGAGACGCGCGAAGCGGAAGCGATCGCCGGGGTCACAGTGGTCCGCGATGGCGACTTCATCGGAGTCGCCGCTCCAGACGCGCACACGGCCGCCCGTGCGGCCGCAGCGGTAAAGGCCGAATGGAAAGCCGACCCGCAGCCGTCCGCAAGCGGGCTCTTTGACTACCTGAGACAACAGACAACCTCGTCGCAACAGATCGGCGCGCAAGGCTCGATTGCGGACGGGTTGACAAAGGCTGACAAGAAACTCAATCAAACTTATACCGTCGCTTACATAGCTCATGCGCCGCTCGAGCCGCGCGCGGCGATCGCCGAATGGCGCGACGGCAAGCTCACGGTCTGGACTGGAACGCAACGGCCGTTTGGAGTTCGCGGCGAGCTCGCGGAGGCGTTTCGAATTCCCGAAGACCGCGTGCGTGTGATTGTGCCGGACACCGGCGCGGGATACGGCGGTAAGCACACGGGCGACGCCGCGGTTGAAGCGGCACGACTCGCAAAAGCGACAGGTAAAGCGATCAAAGTTGTATGGACTCGCGAAGAGGAATTCACCTGGGCCTACTTCCGCCCTGCCGGAGTGATTGATGTATCCAGCGGCGTACGCGACGACGGAATCATCACTGCGTGGGAATTCCACAACTACAACTCAGGGACGGCGGGTATTCAGACGAAGTACGACTTACCGAATCAAAAGATCGTTTTCCACCAAACTAAGTCGCCGCTTCGTCAGGGGTCTTATCGAGGGCTAGCGGCGACGGCTAACCACTTCGCGCGTGAGACTCACATCGACGAGCTTGCGCGTTTATTGAAGATGGACCCGCTCCAACTTCGCCTGAAGAACCTGAAAGACGAACGGTTGAGGGCAGTGCTTGCTGCGACCGCGGAAGCATTTGGTTGGGGCAAGTCGAGGAGCGCACCCGATCGCGGATTTGGAATCGCGGGCGGGTTTGAGAAGGGTGGCTATGTAGCCACCTGTGCAGAGGTTTCAGTTGATCGAGTAACGAGAAAAGTGAGGCTTGTGCGCGTGGTAGAGGCGTTCGAGTGCGGCGCGATCGTCAACCCTGACCATCTGAAAAACCAAATCGAAGGCTCGATCGTGATGGGGATAGGCGGCGCGCTGTTTGAGGCCATCGACTTTGGCAACGGCAAGGTTGTAAATGGCCGATTCTCCCGTTACCGGGTGCCTCGGTTCAGCGACGCTCCTGCGATCGAGACAGTGTTGATCGATCGGAAAGATCTGCCGTCCGCGGGCGCGGGAGAGACGCCCATCGTTGGGCTCGCCCCGGCGGTTGGCAACGCGATCTTTGATGCTACCGGTACCAGAGTGCGGTCGCTTCCTCTGGCGTCGAGCGGATTAAAGGGTTGAGTGGAGTCACGCAGAGTCGCGGGATGTTCGCAGTAACTAGCGAAGCGCCACCACCAGGTACTCCGCCAACAATTGCAGCTCCTTTCAGTCGCGTTCAGCGCTTTCCGCAGGCAAATACGCCAGCCGTTTTACGCCTGGTTCATGGCAAGGCGGGCTCCGTTTGAGCCTTTTTTCAACGGGCTCTCATTCGAGCACTAGCAAGTGCGTTAAGTGCTAAAGCCGTCCGCCTGGAAGCACGCTAAAGCGCGCTGACGAGGGTTTGGTCGTGCGCGTCACCAGCCCTAAAGGACTGGCTTAATTACCATGCGGGCTACCCCAATGAATCGGGCTCGTCGCTTATGCAGTCGTGCGGCGGGCTCCTGCGGCAGCCAAGGTTGTCTTTCGCGAGCGCTTCCTCTAGTATTCTTCTTTCTCGACAGAGCAGAATCCTTCGCCGTTAGACGGCGCAAGCCATAAAACTTTATAAGGCGGTAACAGCGATGTTGAAGTTTCTCAGAGGTCGTAAGCGCTCGCGCAATGCATTGTTGCTAATCTTTGTGGGCATCTTGACGCTAAGTCTTGTTGGGTTGTTCTCGGTTGTTGTATCGGGCGGCGGGGCCGGGTTGTTTCGCGGAACGGGCGGCAGCGATTCTACGATAGCCAAAGTTGCTGACTACGAAATCACGTTGAAGGAGCTCAAAAGCGCTCTCAGCGGATTCGGCCAGCAAATAGCCCAGGGTCAGGGAAAGAACCAACGCCCGGATCCCGCGGCCACCTATCAGCTCTACGGCCCTCAGATTTTGGACAATCTGATTCAACAAAAGGTGATTCTCTACGAAGCTGAGCGGCTTAACCTTGCTCCCTCCGACAGTGACGTGCAGGCGCGTATCCGGCAGATATTCAGTCCGTGGCCCGGCCCCGAGGCGTACCGCATGAGGCTGCTCGAGAGGGGGACCACACCGGTTGCCTTCGAAGACCAGCTTCGCGCCGCGATCGCGCAGGAACACCTCCGAAGCTACATCACAGCAGGTATCCAGGTTACGCCGGAGGAGGTTGAGAGCGACTACAGGAAGGCTAACACCAGCTACACGTTTCGCTGGGTGGAAGTAGTTCCCGATCAGCTGCGAGACAAAGTCACGGTCTCAGACGCCGACCTCCAGACACACTTCGACGCGCATCGAGACGAATTCAAGATCACGACCGAGCAGCGACGAGCTCGTTACATCTTTATCGATCAGGACAAAGCCGGCGAGGCCATTCAGGTCTCGGATGATGAGTTGAAACAGGAATTCAATCCGCAGAGCAGCGTAAAGCAGGTTCGCGTCAGCCAGATCGTGTTGAACGCTCCTAAGCAGCCCGAAACGCCCGCCTCCCCGAACAGAAACAAGACAGAGGCGAACGCGGCCGAGCAGAAGCCCAGCGCCGAAGAGGAGCTGAGAAAGAGGGCTCAGGAAATCGTCCAGCGAGCACAGGGCGCTGAAGGGAAACCGGCTGAAGACTTTGCAAAGCTTGCTCGCGAGAACAGTCAGGACGCCAAAACCAAATCGAATGGCGGCGACCTGGGTTGGATCGACAAGAACGACAAACGCGAATCCGACGATCCGCTTTCGCGCACATTCAATATGCAAAAAGACGAGGTTAGCCAGCCAATCAAGAAAGGCGACAAATACTACATACTAAAAGTGACCGATCGCAAGATTCCTTCCTTCGAAGAAGCGCGACCGGAACTCGTGAAAGCGGCGCGCTCCAGAAAGAGCTACTCGAAAGCGATCGAAATCGCAACCGAGGCCGAGCAGAAATTCAAAGAGAGCAAGAACGCCGAAGCAGTGGCGGCTGAGATCGACAAGAAGGGCGGCGCACAAGTGGCCTCGGTCAAGGAGACTCCTTTCTTTTCACAGGGCGACGCTGTTCCGGGCGTTGGGACTGAGCCTGAGTTCGAGACTGCTCTCTTCGAGCTTGAAAACCCCAACGACGTTGCCGATAAAGTCAACATCGCCAAAGGGGTCGCGATCCTTCAATACCTCGACCGGCGCGATCCCCACGACGCCGAGCTCGCGGATGTGAAGTCGAAGGTTGAACAAAGTTATCGCGCGGAGAAAGCGAGGCAGCTTGCGGCTGATCGTGCGCGCCAGGTAGCCCAGGCCAAGTCTCCCGACGAGATGAAAAAGATCGCTGATTCAATGGGACTTAAGACTGACGAGAGGGCGGGACTAACTGAAAAGGACACGGTGGGTTCGCTTGTAAGCGAGTATAGCCGTGCTCCTCTCTACAAACTCAACAACGGCGAAGTCACACATGAACCCGTCAAGAATGATGGAAGCGACACACTTGTTGTTGCAGGGCTGGTGGCGCGCAAGGATGCGGACATGGGTGATCCGTTCAAGTCGCAGCGGGCTTCGATCGAGCAGCGGTTGCTCGATGAAAAGCGAAACGTTTACTTCTCGACTTATCTCGAAACGACTCAGAAGCAGATGAAAGACGCGGGCAAGATAAAGGTCTACGACGATGTGATCGCGTCCGCGATAGGCGAGCCGTCCACTTCCCCGGGTGGTCAGCCGCAGATGCCGGGCTTTCCGACTGGGGCGGGACCAGGGCGCCCCCGCCGAACGCCTCGCACGACCACTCTGCCGGGCACAAAGTAGTTCGTTGAGTGCCTTCAGCTTGAAAGCGCGGCCAAGACCCAGTCTTCGCCGCGCTTTCCTTCTTAGCGCATCGCCTGCGCCGTGAGCGGCACCACTAAGGCCCACCGAGACACCTGAGGACGCAAACGCGGTCACAATCGCTTGAACTCGTAGAGCCTTCTCTCTATCCTCGCCGTGACAATCCTTCAGCTCCACGCTTCGGGAGGAATGCAATGCCGCGTAAGCTAGTCTTGCTGTGCGTGTTTATCTCGCTATTTGCCTCGGTTGGCGTCGCTCAAGCGGAAAGGAACGCACCAAGTGGCACCCAACCACCCGAAAAGCAAGAGGTCACGAGTTACACCCTATCACCCGAGAAATACGAGAAGGCGGTCGCTTATTCAAGAGCTCAATATTCGCTTCACTTCATCGGAATCGGGTACTCGCTGATCCTGCTCCTGGGCATCCTTGCTCTTCACGTCGCACCGCGATTCAGAGACTGGGCTGAACGAACTTCGAGGCGCCGCTTTCTGCAAGCTCTCATCTTCGTCCCGCTATTGCTGGCTACGATGGACGTCTTGCAACTCCCTTTAAGCGCTTACGGTCAGCACCTCGCGAGACAGTACGACATGTCGATCCAGGGTTGGGGGTCGTGGTTCTGGGACTGGACCAAGGGAGAATTGATCCAGCTGGGCATAATGTCGATGCTGCTTTTCTTTTTCTACGGCGTTGTTCGCCGCAGCCGGAGAAGATGGTGGTTGTACTCAGGGCTTGCAGTTTTCCCGCTTGCGGTCGTTCTTATTTTTCTCTCGCCTCTGGTGCTTGATCCGCTCTTCAATAAGTTCGAGCCGCTCGAAAACACTCATCCCGAGCTGGTAGCCGAGATCGAGAAGGTGATAAGGCACGGAGGGCTCGATATTCCTCGCGACCGAATGTTCGAGATGAAGGCCAGCGAAAAAGTGAAAGCGGTCGACGCATATGTGACCGGCTTTGGCTCATCCAAGCGCGTTGTGGTTTGGGACACGACCATCGCGAGTATGACCACTCCTCAGACGGTTTTCGTCGTTGGCCATGAGATGGGTCACTACATGCTCGGGCACATTCCCAAGGGTATCGCGTTCATCGGGTGCTTGATCATCGGCGTCTTATACCTGGTGTACCGATCGGTGATTTGGGCGCTGGCGCGATGGCAGAAGGGATGGGGACTTCGAAACTTGGAAGATTGGGCTTCGCTTCCGCTGTTGATGCTCTCCTTTTCTGTCTTCGTTTTTCTGGCCGAGCCAGTGGGCAACACCTTCAGCCGCTATCAAGAACATCAGGCAGACGTCTACGGTCTGGACGTGACCTACGGAATCGTCCCGGATTCTTCGCAAGTCGCAGCCGAAGCCTTTCAGATCCTGGGCGAGATCGACCTCGCCGACCCACAACCGAGCGCATTTATCAAATTCTGGCTGTATAACCATCCACCGCTAGCCGAGCGGATCGCCTTCGCGCACGAATACAAGCCCAGACAGATCGAGTGACGGGCCCTTAGGAGAAATCAAAGGCCGAACGCGCTGCATAAAGCCTTATCATGGGAGCTTATCAACCCTTCGGAAATCGGGCGGCACATCGAACACATCAGCGGGCACGTCGCGGCGAATGTCCCGCCAACTCGTAATCAGTTTTGAGCCTTTGGTTCCGGCCCCTGGACCCGTCTCCACTCTAATCGCAAGCCCATTAAAATCGTGCGCGCGAAAGGTCACGGTCGTCTCAACATAGTCGTTTGCAAAGACCGTTCGCCGTTCGATTACCGCGCTCGGATGACCATCGATGGTTTGGTCGGGAAGACTGCGGGTCTCGATGCGAACGGGGGAAGGCGAATCGTCAAAAGCACGATCGACTGCCTCACCTCTTACCTGGTCGCCCCTGACGCTTGCGGAGCGTCGAGCGGCATACTCAGCATCTTGCGAGGTGTTTGTCTCTTGGCCTGGTTTGAGCGCGTCGCTGGGCGTGATATCCGTCTCGACGTAGCCGCGACCATCGACATCCAGCAGGTACATTCTTCCGAGGTCAGGTCTCCAGATCAGCGCGCGAGACCCGCCTTGCTCGAGCCATTCTTCACGTCTGAGGTTGCCCGACTTGAAGATTCGGGTCACATCAAGCTCCCGCTCAACGCCATCATCAACCCAATGAACAACGATTGCGGAGAATTGTTCGGGCTCCCCGGTGAGCTCGGCTTCATCCGGATCTTGCCGACGGTGACAAGCAATCGCGAAGCAAACACACACCGCTACCGCTGCGAGCTTGACCGAGCCAGGGGATCTCATTTCGAAGACGATTGTACCGGATATTGGAATCTACAGGAGCACGGAGTTCACTGTTCAGTCTGGTCTGCTCCAGCCGAAACAAAAACCGGGCTCGATCCTGGGCTCGAAACTCTTTCGAAGACCTGGCAAAAAGGAAGTCCGGGCCGCATTTCCCATCTGGGACGGCAGTGCAGCCCGGTTCTCAAAGCGCGGGGGGTCCTGGCGGATTTGTGGGGCGGTCCAAAGAACGAACCGCCCCGAGGGGAATCAGCTTGCGTCATCGACCGGCGATCACAACGATGGCTTGCCTTCCATCTTCGAGCCGGGCGAGATGCTCCGAAGCCAACCGCTTGCACTCGATGCGAACGCGGTCGTTGCGGTGAACCTGTGAGATATCAGCCTGGGCGAGATGCATTTGCAGGCCGAAGGTAATCTTGAATGTCTTGCCATCCGGCACTTTGACCAGGTAGAGCTTGTCGGACGATTTGTCATCGACCAGCAACGTGCGGGCCTTTTGATCTACGCGGATCACTCGCCCATCGAGCGTAAAGTGCTTGCTCCCGCGATCCGGCTTCGGGGCGCTGATAGCAAGCGACGAGAACGCGAGGACCGAGATGACAGCCATCGCAATAACACTGGGCATGCGTTTCATCTTCTCTCCTTGTGGCATACGAATTGGAGTCTGCCTGTTTAGGGGCGCTTTCCATTAGCCGCCCCAGTCAACTGGTTGGGTCGGGGGCGGCCGAAAACGGCCGCCACACAAGCTGCTAGCTCCTTCACTTGCCCGAGGCGGCGGTGACTGTGATCGCACTCCGTCCATCGTCAAGCGTTGCATGCTGCTCGCGTTCCGGGCGGATGCATCGAATCTGAACGCGGTCGTTGTTGTACACGTCGGTGAAGCCCGGCTCCTCCATCCCCATCGATCTCCCCCAGGTGATCTTGAGCGTTACGCCCTTAGGCACGGTCACCAGGTAGGTCCGCTCGCTCAAACGGTCGGCTACGAGCAGCGTCCGAGCCTTTGCGTCGATCTTCAGCACCTTACCGGTAATTGTGTAATACTTGCTGCTGGCTTCAGCCCTGGTCGCTGCTAGTGCGAAGGCCGAGAGGGCGAGCGCGATGGTTGCGGCAAGCGATATCGATCTGCGTGTAATGCTGTTCATTGTTTGTGTCTCCTTTTGCTACAATCGAGTCTCATCAATCCATCCGCTTGATGTCCGCTTTTAAAATGGGGCGAGGTCAGAAGGCTTTGGCCCCGCCCCCGCGGTTGACATCTTCGGAAGACGAGCGGAGTCTACATCCGGCGTCGAATTGGTTGTAGGTCGCTTTCCGCAAACCTTTTAACCGCTCATAGCAGATCGAACTGTGGGATTCCACAGTTCGAGGGACGCTCCGGGAACGTATAGCCGGTTGGAAAGAGTCGCCATTGGATAATAAGCAGGACATGATTGAGGGGTTGCTGCAGTTCGTCACCCTCGCTGAAGGCGAGCGAAAGCTGCTCGCAGCCGATTTGCACGACCAAACGCTCTCCGATCTTCGCGAGATGGCGCTGTTGGCCAGGCGGTTGTACGACAAGCCTCCGGAAGCGATGAGCGGCGAAGTGCGCGACGGACTTGCTCAGATAGTCGCCGGCGTTACTGCAACGATGGACGAAGTCCGGCGAGCGATGGAAAACCTCAGCCCCTCCGCGCTTGATACCCTCGGATTCATTCCGGCAATCGAGAGCTGTCTCACGCGGGCTTCGATGGCTGGCGATCGAATCTTTGCAACGCGTTTCTCCTGCTCGATCAAAGAAAGTGAAATCAATCTCTCCGAAACCGAGCAACTGTTGCTGTATCGAATTGTTCAGGAAGCGCTCAACAACATCTCGAAGCACGCGAATGCGAGTTTGGTCGAGATAGTGCTGATCAGAGCGAGCGGCGATATGTTGATACGTGTGACAGACGACGGCCGGGGAATGACGATCTCAGGGGATCTCCGATGGGCTCGCGGCATGGAGAACATGCGTTATCGAGCGAAGCTGCTTGGCGGACAGATTACATGGTTGAATCCTGAAGGCAAGCAAGGAACCACGGTTGAAATTCGTTTGCCTCTGCAAGGCTCTGGCGCCTGGCCACGGATGGATCTGTGAACGGAAACGCTCGTTTCATCCAGGACTGGTTTTGAACTATGAGTATAGTCCTAGCCGAAGACATGTCATTTCAGCGCGACTATCTGCGCGCAGTCATTGCGGAACACTTCGCCGACTTCGGTCCCTTGGTTGAGACCGACGATGGTATGAAAGCCGTCGAGTTGGCGCTGAAGAACCGCCCGGCGCTGGTTGTCCTGGACATAAAACTGCGCGGTCTTTCTGGCGTTCGAGCGGCGCGGCAGATATGGGCCGAGCAGCCGCTCGCCAGGATTCTGTTCTGGTCGCAGTATAAGGACGAAATCTACGTGCGCGAGCTTGCGCGCATCATTCCGAACGAAACTGTTTATGGCTACGTGCTCAAGTCCTCGCCGGACGACAAACTCATAGCGGCTCTGCGAGCGGTGCTCATCGACGAGCAGTGTTGGATCGATCCCGAAATTCGAACCGTGCAATCGCGGGCGATCAACCGCACGTCGGGGCTGACTGACATCGAGTACGAAGCGCTGATCGACATCGCGCTCGGGTTGACCGATCGCGCGATCGCGCGGCGACGCTACCTGAGCGAGCGCGGCGTGCAGAACCGCTTGCGCGAACTCTACGCGAAGCTCTCAATCGACATCGAGCAAATCGTGGACGAGAGATGGGGAAATACTTACAGTCCCCGGTCGCGCGCGATCTCGATTGCGGTGCAGCGCGGGTTGATTAATGCCGACGAGCTCGCGCGCGAAAACGACACGCTCCAGAGCTGGCTGGAGCGCGAAGCCTCCCTCCCCAACTGAGCTAGCCTCTTCTCTCGCAGCAGTGTCGCTTGCGGATCACGTTATGCGTTATCCTTCTCGAGTTGTTGAAGCGCGGCGCGGTTAGAGGCTCGCTCCCGACTCTGCAAGCCGCCGGCACCGGTTCCTGAAAATGCATTTGACTCTATCGTCTGGCTCCACAATAGGACGCTACAAGATTCTTTCGCCGCTCGGCGCGGGCGGGATGGGTGAGGTTTATCTCGCGGAAGACACGACGCTGGGGCGCCGTGTCGCGCTCAAGATACTGCCTTCGCATTCGACGGCCGATGAAGACCGGCTGAGGCGCTTCGAGCAGGAAGCGAGATCGGCTTCGGCCCTCAATCACCCGAACATCATCACGATTCACGAGGTCGGCTCGCAGGAGGGT
>DATMCM010000591.1:0-2118 GCA_035558335.1 Blastocatellia bacterium
TTGAAGTCTTTCAGCATCACCCCTGGCTCGATTGCCAGCTCTCGCATCTCGCGCCACGAGTCAAGTGGCACTCGAGTGAAGGCGGCGACGACCGACGGATCGAAGTGAGCGCCTGCACAGCGAATCAACTCGCCGGCCGCATCATCAAACGAGATGGCTGCTCGATACCGTCGATCCGAAGTCATGGCATCCACCGCGTCCGCGACCGCGAAGATGCGGGCGCCCAGGCAGATAAGGCCGCCTTCCAACCGGCGAGGATAGCCGCTGCCATCGTAGCGCTCGTGATGCTCGGCCACTATCTGGGCCGCCCCTTCAAGGAAATCGATTCCTCGCAGAATCTGAGCTCCGTAGTCGACGTGGCGCCGCATATAGTTCCATTCATCTTCGGTGAGCGCTCCGCGCTTGAGCAGGATGGAATCCGGCACGCCTATCTTTCCGATATCGTGCAACAGCGCTCCGTGCTCCAACGTAATCAGGTCACGATCCCGCAAGCCGATTTCTTTGCCTAGCTTCAGGCAGTAGCCGACTACCCGTTCCGAATGGCCCTTGGTTTCCACGTCGCGAGCTTCGAGCGCCGCGGCAAGCGCCCGCAGTGTTGCCCTGTAATTCATGTAGAGCTTCTCGAGCGTAGAGTTCAGGTTTACGTTTGCAATGCTCAGTTCGTTCGTTCGCACGCCGACCAATTCTTCGAGGTGATGTTCGTACTGAAGGTTTGCCTTGAGCAGCGATTGATGGCGAAGCGCTCGGTCGACAGCAGTCTCGACGTCTGACAGGTTGAACGGCTTTGTCACATAGTCGAATGCTCCGTATCTCATGGCCCCAATTGCGCTCTGAATGTTGAGGTTTCCGGAGATCAGCACTACCACGGTGTCCTTGCAGAGCCGGGTGATCTCCTGGAGCAGTTCGAGCCCGCTCATACCGGGCATCATTATGTCCGAGAGCACAAGGTCGTAGCTCTCAGTGCGAAGGTGCTCGAGCGCTTCGGCGGCGCTGGTAGCGGTTTTGCAATCGTGCTGGCCCCCGAGTAGCGCGTAGAGTACCGACAGCACGTTTGGCTCATCGTCGATGATTAGAATCTTCGCTGTTCTATTCCAGCTAAAGTTTGACAACGCGGTGATGGCTCCGGGCATCAGTTTCCTCGTCGGCGATAGTTTGCAAGGCAGCTCCTGCGCCTCGGTTCGCTGCGAAGCACAATCCCGCGCCCCTGCCAGGACACTAATGGCTTAGGGCAACGCAGAGATCACTAAAATTGGGCCACCGAGGGTTACCTTTGAAAGGGGACGGCGACGATTCTATACAGGAAGTATTGGCGCTGCAAGGCTTTTTGAACTTTCAACGACAGTCCGCCTTTTAAGGCGAAGGTGCTTCGGAGTAGTCGATCTTGGTATAGCTACTGCCGTCGCCCACGACGAAGATGAAATCCTTGCCGCCGATCTTCACGTGAGCGACTCCCTCCGGTTTCATTTTCGCATCGAGTTTGGTTATCTCGCGAGGATTCGAGTCGGGATCGCCGTTCCATTCCCACAGCGCGAATGTGGGGGTCTCGCCGTGCACAGGCGCGCCCGAGATAATGTAATAAGCGTTTGAACGCAAGTCGAACTCAATATCGCGAATGCCAAGGCCTCCGAGTGACAACTGAATCAGCGGGCCCGGAGGCAAGAGGTTTGCGGTCGAGAAAGCACCTCGTGGGTCGCGAAGCTTAATCGGCACAACCAGGGCCTTCCCTCCGACTAGAGGAGATCGCAATCCAAGGAGCAGCCGGTCGGTGGACGAATCGTACGCGATGCCTTCGACATCGAGTCCACCCGAGTTTCCTTTTGTGTCGGCAACTGCTTTGAGTTCGGCAATATTCTCGATCAGGAAATCCCGCAAGCCACCCATAACATCGGCTTTTCCCAGCAGGTTATGATTTGTTGGATCGAGCGCAAACCGGGCAATAGCGTTTCGCTCCCCCTGCTCGGCGTGGGACTGTGAACCCACGACATAGAAAAAGGAGCCGCCGTAGGTTATTCCTTCCGGATCGGCAATCGAGGCGCCCAGCTCGATCGCTTTGATGGGCCCGGACTGATGGCCCGATTCATCGAGTGACATCCACAAGACTTCGCCGGGCCGACTGTC
>DATMCM010000592.1:0-2208 GCA_035558335.1 Blastocatellia bacterium
GGTCAACCCCAAGCGGGCAGACAATGTTAGTGTCCATCACGCCGTCATACCAGTTGACCATGAAGTTCGGATAGATCCAGTAGTACAGGGCGCGTTCGCCGGTTCGGACGGCGCCTGTTCGCGCCTCGGCCCCCTGTGTCACCACTGGACTCGACTGCAGGCAAAACCGCTCGCCGTTTTCGATGGTGTACTTGGTGTAATCCAGAACGCTGTCGAGCCCTTTATGGAGATGGGGCACGTGATAGCCGCCGTCGAGATAGTTGTCGACGAAGACCTTCCAGTTGCACTCAACCACGTAGCTGCGCCGCTCCATCCAGTGAAGCTTCTCAATGCTCAAACGCGACATCTGCTTTGTAAGATCCGCTCCAAGAAAGTCTTCGAGCGCTGGCCCCTCGCGCTCGAGTTTTACGAACACCCATTTTTCAAACATCCCGATCTCAACCGGCACCAGCCCGTTAGCCTGCCCGTCGAAGTTGCAGACGCCGGCAAAATCCGGCGTGCCCTTCAGCGCGCCCTCCAGTGAGTATGTCCAGCCGTGATAGGGGCAACGAAGGTTTTGCGCGCGGCCTTCGGGTTCGGTCATGACGGCAGCGGCATGATGTCGGCAGACGTTGAAGAACCCGCGAAGGACTCGGTCGCTTCCCCTGACTACCAGAACCGGTTCTCCGGCCGCCTCGCAAGTGATGTACTGACCGGGCTCACGAAGCTGGTCGACACGGCCCGCCAACTGCCAGGAGCGACTAAAGACCGTACGCCGCTCTAAGTCCGCGACGCGTCGGTCGGTATACCAGGTCGCCGGAATCGTCCACGACTCGGCCAGCGGTGCGTGAGGACTGTAGCCCTCGATAATCTCTTCGATGGAAGCTGTCACCCTCTCACGACTCCTTGATCGGTCTCGAGATTCCGGACGCGAGGCCATCCTAACAAAGAGTCCGATGTGATTGTAGTCTGACACCGGCTCTTATCGATGATCATTAGTAGATCTTAATCTGCGATCCAAGTAGCGTCCTTCAGGCTCTTGTGAATTGAAAGCTTAGTCCGATCAATGAGGTGGAATGCATCGCTGTCTGCTCTTACACCGCGCACGGCTGGGACACGGTCAGTGACTGTATGTAGTCACGTGACAACGGGCGGGCACTCAAACGTCTTTCCTCGGCTCAAGGTTGCCGCTGACGCTCCGTCTAAGTGGCTAATCTATTGTGTATCTCGAAATCTCCTGGGCTGGAATCCCAATTGCACTTTAGGGAGGTGTGGCAAGCGTCCCTGCAGAGTGGAACCGTCGCGTTTTTTTGCGCGGTTGTGCGGGGGACGGAATTCTAGGAGGTTTGAAGCATGAAACTGAAACGCGGATTAATACTTTTGCTGTTGTTCTCTTCGATGAGTTTGACATCATTGGCAGCCGCCAAGACTTCTGAGTCGGTAACCCTCATTGAACCTGTAAAGGTTGGGGCAACGCAGTTACAACCCGGCAGGTACAAGGTCATTTGGGATGGGAGTGGACCTGAGGTCCAGGTCACCTTCATCAATGGGAAGAAGACGATCGCGACGGCTCCCGCTAAGCTGGTCAATCAAGAGAGTCCGTACGACGGGGCGGTGGAGACCAAGACAAGCGACGACAACTCAAAGCTTCTTCATGGGATCTCGTGGAAAAAGAGAGCGCTGATTTTCGATCAATCAGACTCGGCTTCCGGAACCTGAAGCTTGAGATTCGATCGAGCGCGGGGTTAAACCCGCGCTCGATTTTTGCGCCCTAATTCACTCCCAAGCGCCGCCCGCGATCCTGCCTTTTTTCCGTGAGCACCAGACACAATCAACCCGCTGAGGGGCGGAGCCGGTTCATCCAGTAAGCCCATGCCACGGACAATGAAAAGAAAATCAAACCGAAGATTCCGGCCGCGAGAGTGCTGGGTGGCGGCGGCCCGGTGATGTTGTTGTACCACGCCAATGTGAGAAGAGCGATCACAATCCAAAAGGCGAATATGCCCACGCGATTCTTGGGATGAGTAGCGCGAACGTAGACGACAATGGCGAGCAGCCAAAACCCGCCCTCGACGATTAGAGTCGCGGGAACCGAATACCAAAGTCCCAAGCCAAACTCCTGATGAACTCCCGGCGCGACGGGGTTCTTGAAACTCACGAAGTCGAGCAGCCAATGACTCAGAACAGCCGCGAACAGGACCCATGCCCCTCGTGGATACCGGCGCCTTA
>DATMCM010000593.1:0-2180 GCA_035558335.1 Blastocatellia bacterium
GCGGCGGCGAGGGTGGGCTCATAACCATCGCCATCGACTTGGGCCTTACGCTTCGTCGCCGCGTAAAAGCCGTTGGAAATCAAATTCAGAATCACCCGTGTGATTTCCTGGGGAAACACGTCGATCTCACCAGCGTTGGGATCAAAGGACCGCTTCAGGGTGATATTGAAGCCGGGCTTCTCGGCCCGCGCCCCGTGATAAGCGAGATTGAGGCTTTCCTCGACGAGGGCGTTGACATCGACAGGTCTATGCTCGCCCGAGCCTTGGCGAGAGTGCAGCAGCATGTTCTTGACGATCGTATCTGCGCGCTTGCCGTGCTGAACAACCTTTTCGAGATTTTCTATCAGTGCCCGCGTCAATTCGTCGACCTCCTCGCGCAGCTTGTCGCCGAGCGCGGCGGATTTGAGCAGGTCGTTCAGTTCACCGGTCAATTCGGCCGAGACTGCCGAGAAATTATTGACAAAATTGAGGGGATTCTTGATCTCGTGCGCGATCCCGGCCGTAAGCTGGCCGAGCGAAGCCAGCTTCTCAGTCTGAACGAGGCGATCCTGCGCGGTCCGTAAATCTTCCAACGAAGCAGCCAGTTGTCGCGTTCGGGCTTCCACGCTTTCGAACAAACGCACATTCTCAATTGCAATCGCGGCTTGGTCAGCAAAAGTAGAAACCAGTTCGATCTGTTTGTCGGTGAACGGCCGCACCTCGCGTCGTGTCAAGGCCATAACGCCGATCGGAGTTCCCTCGCGTAACATCGGGACGCCGAGAACGGTACGAAAGTCGCCCAGCCTTTGTGCCACGACAAAAGTGTAGTCGGGGTCTGCCCGCACGTCGGGAATATGCACGACCTTACCCTCAAGCAGGGCCCGCCCCATTCCCGTGCCACGCGCCGGAACGACTGGCTGAGTTGTCAGGTACTCCGTGTAGACGTCGGATAAGCCGTACGATGCTACACGTTGGTACATGCCGTCCCTCTCCCTGGCGATACTACCCTGATCAGCGTTGCACAGCCGGGTGGCAGCCTCGACTAGGGCATCCAATACCGTTTTGAGGTCGAACGCCGAGCGGCTTATGGCCTTCAGCACTTCGGCGGTCGCGGTCTGTTGCTCCAGCGATTCCGAAAGTTCGCGCGTGCGGGCTTGCACCTCATCGAATAGCCGAACATTTTCGATGGCAATCACTGCCTGATCCGCAAAGGTCTGCAGCAGGGCAATCTGTTTATCACCGAAAGGATGTACTTCGGTGCGGCGAAGCGCGATCGCTCCAATACTCTCACCTTCGCGCAGCAGGGGTACGCTCAGAATGCTGCGCAGGCCCGTGCGGCGCGACACTTCCTGGCCATCAGGGAACTCGTCGCCTTCGGCGGAGAGGATGTCATGCACGTGCACCGGTTTCTGGTCCAGGAAGGCACGTCCAGGAGTCCATTTCCGGCTGATCGGCCATCTCTCCATACCAATCGGTATCGGTCCGTGATGCGCGCTGCTGCGCAAGCTGTCGCCATCCTTCAAAAGCACGACCGCATCATAAGCACTACAAAGCTCGCAGGCACTCTCGACAATGGCCTTGAGGACAGGCTCGACATCGGTCGGTGAGGATGCGATCACCTTCAGGATGTTGGCACTGCCGGTTTGATAGACTAGCGCCTCGGACAAGTCGCGAGTCTTGGCCTGAACCTCTTCGAACAGTCGCACATTCTCGATCGCAATCACTGCCTGATCGGCAAACGTCGAGACCAGTTCGATCTGCTTGTCTGTAAAGGCTTCGACCGTCTTGCGTGCCAGGAATAGCACCCCGATCGGTTGCCCCAAGCGAAGGAGGGGAACGCCAAGCAGGGTCCGGTATCCGGCCGCTTTTTGCAGCTCAAGATAAGTGTATTCGGGATCGGCCAGGACGTCGGCAATCTGCAACGCCTTGTTGGCCAACAGCACTCGTCCAACCACACTGCCGCGCTCGGGTAGGGGATTCGGAGCGATCTTCACCCAATCGACAGGAAAATTGTGGCTCGTCGCATAGTAGAGGCTGCCGTCAGCATTCTGCCGGGTGATAGAGGCCATGTCGGCATTACAAAGCCGAGCCGCTGACTCCGTGAGCGTGTCGAGCACCGTCTGCAGATCGAACGCCGAACGGCTGATCACCTTCAGCACGTCGGCGGTGGCGGTCTGCTGCTGCAGCGCTTCGCGCTGCTC
>DATMCM010000594.1:0-8126 GCA_035558335.1 Blastocatellia bacterium
GGCCGCGAACGCATATATCTGACCGAGGGCTTTTATCGCGCCTTATCTTACAATCCGGCGGCGTTCACCGATGCGGACGTCGACGAGTATGTCCGCTGCTACTCCTCCCCCGGCGGAATGCGAGCGGGGTTTGAGTACTTCCGCGCTTTTGCCGAAGACGCCAAACAGAATAAAGAATCGTTCAAGAACAAGCTCGCGATGCCGGTTCTGGCGTTGGGGGGCGCGCAGAGCCTCGGCCCAACTATGGTCGGCATGGCTAACGAGGTAGCCACTAATGTACGCGGCGGCGTGATTGAACGATGCGGGCATTGGGTCGCCGATGAACGCCCGGAGTACGTAACCGAGCAACTTGTCGCGTTCCTGGCTGAAGGAAAGTAACGGAGTGTGACGCGCGAAGTGCCAACCTGTACGCGGTTGATTGTTTAGAAGCAAGGCGGGACTTCGCCACAAAGACACCAGGGCACGAAGGTTCCACTAAGCCGCCTGGTGCGGCTTAGAGTCTTTGAGCCTTTGTGGCAAGCCAGCAACCGCAAACCGCTAATACCTCGAAGCCGAAACGCGCCAACCGCCATAGACCAAATCCTTGTTGCTTCTGGGAAAACGGTTTCCCGCAAGCGAACACCGCCAGGCTCCACCGCTCCTTTTCTCCCACTCTAAGACAAGTTATTCATTCACTTAAGTCCACACTTTGGTTGGCACGCAAGTTGGCTACTGAGCTCGAGGCATCATCATTATGGGAACCTCTCCGCCACGCACTTTAATTGCCGATGATCAGCTCGACGTGCTCGAAGCGCTGCGGCTTTTGCTGAAAGGCGAAGGCTACGAGACGGAAGCGGTCACCTCGCCCGGCGACGTGCTTGAAGCCCTCAAGGCTCGCAACTTCGATCTGCTTCTGATGGATCTGAACTACGCGCGCGATACGACCTCGGGTCAGGAGGGATTGGATCTGCTCTCGCGAGTCCAGGCGATGGACAGCACCTTACCCGTCGTCGTAATGACCGCCTGGGGAAGCCTTGAAGTCGCAGTCGAGGCGATGCATCGAGGCGTTCGCGATTTCGTGCTGAAGCCCTGGGAGAACAAACGCCTGCTCGAGACTTTGAAGACTCAAATTGAAAGCGGCTACGCGACCCGAGAGAAACTGCGGCTCAGCGCCGAGCAACACCAGGAGCTTGAAGACGCGCTCGATATTCAACGTCGGTTATTGCCCAAGGAGCTTCCGCAGATCGAAGGCTTCAAAGTGTCAGCCGCGTGGCGACCTGCGCGCGCGGTAAGCGGCGATTACTTCGACGCTCTAAAGTTCGACGAGTCGCGACTTGCACTGTGCATCGCAGACGTCTCGGGTAAGGGAATGCCGGCGGCGCTGCTGATGTCCAACCTCCAGGCGGTTGTCAAAGCGTTCGCTTCGGAAACGGTTCAACCGGCCGTGATGTGCACGCGAGTGAATCGCGTTGTCTCATCCAATACCGCCGATGACAAGTTCATAACCTTCTTCTATTGCCTGCTGGATGCGAGGCGAAAGCGGCTCACCTACTCCAACGCCGGGCACAACCCTGGTGTTGTTGTGCGAAAGAACGGAGAGACGCTGAAGCTCGATCGCGGAGGCATGGTGCTAGGTCCTTTCGCGCGTTGCACTTTCGAACAAGGCGAGATCGCAGTCGAGTCGGGCGATCGAGTCCTGCTGTTCACCGACGGAGTCACCGAAGCGACAAACGATAGCGGTGAAGAATTCGGCGAGGAGCGATTGATCTCGATGCTCATCGGGAACCGGAACCTCGACGCCGAAGACATGCAGCGCACGTTGATGGAAGCGGTCTTTGAGTTCAGCGGCGGCGACTTTCGAGACGACGCAACGCTGATCGTCTGTTCGGTTGACTGACGGACGAGCTTGGGTTTGGGGTTTAGGGTTGTGGCTTCGTTCCAGTCGCGTGACTTGAAACGCGTCAAGCCCCAACCCTGAACCTTAATACTAAACGCCAAACCAGGAACCTTAGACCCTAAACCCTGAACTCAAAAACCGGAGGTTTCCGGATGGATTCACTCCTTCAAGATTTGCGCTATTCGTTTCGAATGCTGGTGAAGAACCCGGGCTTTGCGGCAGTCGCGGTGCTGACACTGGGGCTCGGAATCGGCGTGAACACCGCGATCTTCAGCTTCGTCGACGCCTTGCTTATCCGGCCGCTCGCGTTCAAAGACCTCGACCGCCTGGTGATGCTGTGGGAAGGAAACAGCCAGACGTTGGACCGCGAGAATGTCTCGCCGGCCGACTACGTTGATTGGAAAAACCAAAACAACCTGTTCGAGCATCTGGCTGCGATCAGCTGGTGGGATGTCAATGTCACCGGCGACGGGGAGCCAGAACGGGTGCAGGGATTTCGGGTGTCGCCGGAGTTCTTCGACGCGCTCGATGAGAAACCGTTATTAGGGCGCATCCTGCTGCGAGACGAAGACCAGCCTGGTCGTGAGCACGTCGCGGTGCTGAGTTACAACCTATGGCAGCGACGGTTCGCGTCAGACCCGTCGATCGTTGGTAAGACCATCATGCTCGACAGCGGCGCTTTCACCGTAGTCGGAGTGATGGCGCAGGATTTTGAGTGGCCCACAACCGCGGAACTCTGGGCTCCCCTGGCGTTTTCCAACGAAGACCTCAAGGCGCGCGGCGTTCGATACCTTCGCGTGATGGGCCGCATCAAGCAGGAATTCACACGCGACGAAGCTGTTGCCGAGATGAACGTCATCGCGCACCGCCTTGAAGAACAGTATCCTGACACTAACAAGGGGATGGCGGCGAACATGGCTCGGTTACCCGGCCAGACTTCTGATGACTTCGCCAGGCCGTTCCTGCTTGCACTCATGGGCGCGGTAGGCTTTGTGCTGTTGATCGCCTGCGCCAACGTCGCCAACCTTCAGCTTGCGCGCGCAACCGGGCGCTCGAAGGAAATATCAATTCGCCTTGCGCTTGGAGCGACCCGATCGCGAATCATCCGCCAGCTATTGACCGAGAGCGTGGTGGTCGCGGTCTTCGGCGCCGCTTTTGGCTTGTTGATCGCTTTCTGGGGTGCTGATCTTATTAGGACAAGCATTCCGCCGGATGAGGCAAAGTACATCACCGGCTTAAAACATATGGGCATCAACGGAGGCGCGCTCGTCTTTACCATCGCGATCGCTCTTCTTACCGGAATCATTTCGGGGATCGCGCCAGCTCTTCAGACCTCGAGGCCAGACCTCAACGAAACACTAAAAGAAGGCGGGCGCGCATCAAGCAGCAAGCGCGGCCGCTTACGAAGCTTGCTTGTAGTATCTGAAGTCGCGCTCGCACTTGTATTGCTTGTTGGGACCGGGTCGATGGTGAAAGGGTTCGCGCGCATGCTTCAAAATCAGAAGCAAGGCTTCGACCCGACAGGCATGCTGACCATGCGAGTGACACTGCCGCACTCGAAGTACAAAGACCCTCACCAGCGCGCCGTTTTCTACGACGATCTGCTTCAACGCATCGAAGCGTTGCCGAATGTCGAGTCTTCAGGAGCCGTCGCGGCGATTCCCTCGAGCGGCAACTGGTTGAGCACCGAGTTCACCATAGAGGGCCGGCCTGTTCAGGATCCTTCCGACAAAATCGGCGCGGACTTTCAATCGGTGAGCGCGGGCTATCTGCGCACCATGCGCATCCCGCTGCTGAGTGGACGGGAGTTCGGCTCTCAAGACGGCGAGAACACGCCTCTAGTTGTCATCATCAGCGAGAACCTGGCTCGTAAGTTCTGGCCAACCGAAGATCCGATTGGCAAGCGCATACAACTGGGGACACCGCCATCGACAACGCGGCTGCTATCGATTGTTGGGGTCGCGGGCGATGTCAAACAGTTCCTTTTCGACAAGGGGCCGCGGCTGACGCTTTATGTTCCATTTGCGCAGTCGCCACGGTCGACGATGGGTCTCGTTCTGCGCACGTCCGGCGATCCGATGAGCGTGCTCGCATCGGTGCGCGCCCAGGTGCAGAGCGTCGACGCCGACCAGCCCATCTACGAAATCAAGACGATGGAGAAGCTGATCGGGGACCACGTCGCGGGTGTGCGGATATCCGCGGCGTTGATGGCGGTCTTCGGAATTCTGGCGTTGATGCTTTCGGCTGTCGGCGTGTACAGCGTGATGGCTTACGCGGTCACGCAACGGACACGGGAGATCGGAATACGAACGGCGCTCGGAGCGCAACCTCGAGATCTGCTCAGGCTGCTGGTCGGGCAAGGAATGAAGCCGGCGTTGATCGGAGCCGCACTCGGGTTGGCCGGATCGGTTGCGTTGAGCCGCGCGATGGCAAGTCTGCTGTTCGGCGTGACGGCAAGTGATCCGCTCACGTTCGTCGCCGTTGCTGCACTGCTGATTTGCGTAGCATTGCTCGCCTGTTCGATACCCGCGCGCCGTGCGATGAAGGTCGATCCGATGGTGGCGCTCAGGCATGAGTAACGAACGGGGTAGTTCAGGGTTCGTGGTGCAGGGTACAGGGTTTAGGGTTTAGGGTTCAGGGTTCCGGGTTCGGGGTTTAGGTTCAGGGTTTGCGCTTCTGACGAAATGGAATCCGGAAACCCTAAACCCTAAACCCTAAACCCTGAACCCGGAACCCTAAACCCTGAACCCCAAACCCTGAACCCCAAACTCGGAACCCTAGACTCTGAACCTTGAACCGATTCGGAGGTCGCCGATGGAAACTCTACTTCGAGATGCTCGATACGGCTTTAGAACCCTCTTCAAGAATCGAGGCTTTACTGCCGTTGCAATAGTCGCGCTAGCCCTCGGGATAGGCGCCAACACGGCGATCTTCAGCGTGGTCAACGCCGTGCTGCTTCGCCCCCTTGCATTCGAGAACTCAGATCAACTGGTGATGGTCTGGGAGAAGCGAATGCACTTGGGCCGGATCCGCAATTCTGTGTCGGCGCCGGACTTCGACGATTGGAGAGCGCAGAACAACGTGTTTGAGGACATGGCCGCCTACATCGGTCAAGGCTTCAACCTTGCGACGTCGGGTGAGCCCGAACGGATTCAAGGCGCGGGCGTATCCCCAAGCTTGTTTTCGATTCTCCGCGCTCAGCCCAGGTTGGGACGCTTCTTCGATCCGGACGAAGACAAGCCGAATAGCAACCCGGTTGTGATCATCAGCAGCGGTCTATGGCAACGAAGCTTCGGCTCCGACCCCGAGATCGCGGGAAAGACCGTCAGGCTGAATGACAAAGCTTACACAATAGTCGGGGTGACGCCCGCCGGCTTCATTTTTCCAAACAGAAGAGCTGAGGCATGGGTTCCGCTTACCCTATCGCCGGAGGACGCAGGCAATCGCGCTGGACACATGCTAACGGTCGTCGCGCGATTGAAATCTGGAGTGACCTTGCAGGAAGCGCGAACGGAGATGGATTCGATAGCCGCTCAGCTCGAGCAGCAATATCCGACCCCTAACACTGGGCATGGCGCAAACGTGTTCTCGCTCTATGAGGAGGTTGTGACCAGCGCCAGGCCCGCGCTTCTCCTCCTGCTCGGAGCCGCGGCGTTTGTTCTGCTGATCGCGTGCGCCAACGTAGCTAACCTGCTGTTTGCCAGATCCGCGGCGCGGTCGAGAGAGATCGCGATCCGAACGGCACTTGGCGCGAGGCGGTCTCGTATCGTTCGGCAGCTGCTCACCGAGAGCGTATTGCTCGCGCTTGCTGGAGGAATCATCGGTGTGTTGGTGGCGCTTTGGGGGCTGGATCTTTTGCTCGCAATTGGCGAAGGAAGCATTCCTCGGGCGAAGGAGATCAAGCTTGACGGTTGGGCGCTGGGTTTCAGTCTGCTCGTCTCGATCGCCACCGGCATGATCTTTGGACTGGTGCCTGCGCTTCAAGCGTCAAAACCGGACATGAATGAAGCGTTAAAGGAAGGGAGCCGCAGCGCTAGCGGAAGCATCCGGCGCAACAAGACCCGCAGTTTGTTTGTCATCGCCGAAGTCGCGATTTGCCTGGTGCTGTTGATCGGGGCCGGGCTGATGATAAAGAGCTTCTCAAAGCTGATCAACATAAGTCCCGGATTCAACCCGGAGAACGTGCTTGCGGTAAATGTCGCCCTCTCGGGTTCCCAATATCGCGATGCGGCCGCGATCAGCGGTTTCTATCAACAAGCGCTTGAGCGGCTGTCATCGGTGCCCGGCGTCCAATCGGCAGCGGGGGTCACCGCGTTGCCGATGGCTGGGAGTTTCGGCGGCCGCTACTTCTCGATCGAAGGGCGTCCGCCGCAGCCGGCGGGCCAGGGCTTTAATGCCAGAACCAACGTTGCTACCCCGGGTTACTTTGAGACGATGAACATTCCGCTGATTGAAGGTCGCG
This sequence comes from Blastocatellia bacterium, assembly GCA_035558335.1. Lineage (GTDB taxonomy): Bacteria > Acidobacteriota > Blastocatellia > UBA7656 > UBA7656 > Onstottus_B. Next base: position 6,339 of record DATMCM010000594.1, read on the forward strand.
ATTTCGACAATAGAGACGCACGAGGCGCTTCCGACGTTGTCATCCTGAATCAGGAGGCCGTTCGCCGCTTCTGGCCGGACGAGAGTCCGATTGGCCAGCGCATCAACGTGGATAATCGCAACCGCACGGTGGTCGGCGTAGTTGGAGATGTGAAGCAGTCAGGATTGGATGCTGATACGACACCTGAGATGTTCTGGCCCTACAATCAGGTCCCCGTGCCGTTCGGGACGCTCGTGCTGCGCACGACGGGCGAACCCTCGGAGATGACGTCGGCCGTGCGCAGCGCCATGCAAGAGATCGACAGAGACCTGCCGCTCTATGGCATCAAGACGGTGAACGACGTTATTTCGGATTCCGTGGCGCCGCGACGCTTGAACATGCTGCTGCTCGGTATTTTTGCTGGGCTCGCCATAGTGCTGGCAGCGGTCGGGATCTACGGTGTGATCAGTTATTCGGTCTCACAGCGTACTCGCGAGATCGGCATACGAATGGCTCTGGGAGCCAGTCACAGCAGCGTGCTTCGACTTGTTGTCGGGGAAGGAATGATTCTCGCAGTGATCGGAGTGGCGACCGGGTTGGTCGCGTCATTCTTTCTAACCCGGCTTATGAGCACTTTGCTCTTTGGTGTGAGCACGACCGACCCGGTCACGTTTGTAGCGATCTCGCTGTTGTTGACCACCGTATCGATCGTGGCAAGCCTCATCCCCGCCCGCCGCGCTATCAAGGTCGATCCGATGGTCGCACTGAGATATGAATAGCCTGGGAGCGCGGGCGTCCCGCCCGCTGATTGTTGTTTTGTGAAGTTTCAATTCTGCGGGCGGGACGCCCGCGCTCCCAGGGATCGGAGATGATTATGGATAGGTTGATACCAGACATCCGCTACGCATTTCGAATGCTCTACAAGAATCGCGGATTCACAGCGGTTGCGTTGCTGGCTCTGGCGCTGGGAATCGGCGCAAACACCGCGATCTTCAGCGTGGTGAACTCGGTGCTGCTCCGCCCGCTTCCTTATCGTGATCCGCAGCGCCTGATCATGGTCTGGGAGAACTATCAGCAGCGTGGCGGCCCGGAACGCGAGTGGGCCTCTCCCGCCGACTTCAAAGACTTTCGCGATCAGGCTCAATCATTCGAGCACATCGTGGCGTTGTTTGGCTGGCAGCCTACGCTCACCGGTCACGAAGAACCCGAAGACCTTCAGGGAGCCGCAGTTTCACACGACACCTTTGCAATGCTCGGCGTCCAACCTGCGCTTGGTCGCAGCTTCACCGCGGACGAAGACCGAGTAGGCGCCGAGCGAGTGGTTGTGTTGAGCTACAAACTCTGGCAGCGTCGGTTCGGCTCGGATCCCACGATCGTTGGCAGGAACCTAACCCTCGGCGGCGAAAGTTACACTGTCATCGGCGTGATGCCTCAGGGATTCAGCTTTCCAATTCTGAAAGACACCGAAGTCTGGAAACCAATAACTCCGGCGCTAGCCGCACTCGGCCGTTGCGAGCGCGGCTGTGTAGTCCTTAGGCTGATGGCCAGGCTAAAACCGGATGTGACTATTGACGCCGCCCGGGCGGAGATGAACGGGCTGACCGAGCAGCTCGCCGAACGTTATCCTGAATCGAACAAGGGCGTGGGGGCTACGCTTGTACCGCTTCACGAGCAGTTGGTCGGAGATGTTCGCCCGGCTATGCTTGTGTTGCTTGGCGCGGTCGGGCTTGTATTGTTGATCGCGTGCGCGAACGTAGCCAACTTGCTCCTGGCGCGAGCGGCGGCTCGCGAGAAGGAAGTAGCGATTCG
>DATMCM010000595.1:0-5215 GCA_035558335.1 Blastocatellia bacterium
CAAAAAACTGATTGAGTCAGAAACGCCTTCCGCCTCGGATCGTTCGTTCGCCGGAGCCTCTCGCTGTTCTCAGTGTCACGGGGACCAGTACTTGCGCTGGGCCACCAGCTCCCACGCACGAGCGACGGATCCGCTTCCCCCAAGGCAAGTCGAGTTTGAAGCGAGCTGCTTGAGCTGCCACGCAACCGGCTGGCGAGAAAGATCAGCGGGCTCGACCGAACTCCCTGGACTGCAAAGCGTTCAGTGTGAACAATGCCACGGCCCCGGCGCACAGCACGCCGCAAAGCCCGCCAAGGGATACGGCCGAGTGAGTGATATGAAGTCGGCTTGCTCGGCTTGTCATACTTCAACGACCAGCCCGGGCTTCGACCTCCAAGCCGCGTGGGGGAAGATCAAACACTAACCTTGCTTTAACGCCGCGCAGCACTCTTGCATCACCAACGCTCGCCAGATTTGCCCGCAGCTTATAGCTTCAAAAGGAGCCACCGACAATTCACGAACGGCGCCATTGAAGATTCGCTACCTAGCTGGAACGGGCCGCTTCACGAACGTGCATCTCGCGAAGCTTGAACTTCTGTACTTTGCCTGAAGCGGTCATCGGGAATGAATCGACAAATCGGATGCTCCGCGGGATCTTGAAGCGGGCGATGCGACCTTCGCAGAAGCTCCGGATCTCTTCAACAGAGGACTGCTCCCCAGGATTCAACCGAACTGCCGCGGCGACTTCTTCTCCCAACCTCTCATCGGGCACGCTGTAGACGTACACATCGGCGATCTTCGGATGCTGCCTAAGCAGGTCCTCGATCTCTTTCGGTGCGATATTCTCGCCACCGCGGATTATCAAGTCCTTGATACGGCCGGTAATTCTCACATATCCTTCGCGATCCAAGGAAGCTTGATCGCCGGTATGCAGCCAGCCTTCCGAGTCGACCGCCTCCGTCGTAGCCTTGGCGTTGTTGTAATACCCTTTCATCACGTTGTAGCCCCGACAGCACAACTCACCGGGCTGGCCCGGTTCGCACTCGCCGCCTGTAGCGGGGTCCAATATTTTCAGTTCGATCTCGGCCATAACGCGGCCCACAGTTTGAGTCCGCAACTCAACGCTGTCGTCTCGCGGCGTCAGTGTTATGCCCGGTGAAGCCTCGGTCAACCCGTAGGCGATCGTCAACTCGGTCAGGTTCATTCGCTCCATAGCCTTGCGCATAAGCGGCTCAGGACAAAGCGAGCCAGCCATAATGCCAGTTCTCAGGGTCGATAGGTCGAAGGTGCGCAGATCCAGCTGCTCCAGCTCAGCAAGGAACATGGTAGGTACGCCATAGATTGCCGTGCAGCGCTCACCCTCCACGTACTGGAGCGCGCGAAGCGGATCAAACGACTCGAGCGGGACCAGCGCAGCCGCGTGGGTGTACGCACCCAGCACTCCGATCACGCAACCGAAGCAATGAAAGAGCGGAACTGGCAAGCACAGCTTGTCGCGCGGCGTGAGCGCGATTCCCTCTGCAAGCCAATAGCCGTTGTTTACGATGTTGCGGTGGGTGAGCATCACGCCTTTTGGAAAGCCGGTCGTCCCGGACGTGTATTGCATATTGATCACGTCGTCGAGATCTTGCGTTTGCTGATGCTGGTCCAGCCGTTCCTCGCTCACATCGACGGAGCGAGCAAGCAACCAGTCGTAGCGGAGCATTCCCTGGGGGTTCTCATCGCCGATGAAGATGACATTGTGCAGAAATGGCAGCTTGGGTGAGCGCAGGGGGCCGTCTTTCAACTCTCTCAATTCGGGAACGACTTCATGAATTGTTGCCACGTAATCGATGTCTTTGAAACCCGCGACCGTGATCAACGTTGACGTCTCGGATTGACTGAGCAGGTATTCGATCTCGGCGCCGCGAAGACTGGTATTGACCGTCACAAGTACCGCGCCGATTTTTGCGAGAGCAAATTGCAACACGATCCATTCCGGAATATTGGGCGCCCATAGCGCGACTCGGTCGCCGGCTTCAATGCCGAGACTCAACAGCCCTCTTGCTGTCTTGCGAGCGATGTCTTCGAGTTGGCTGAAGTCATATCGCAAGCCGCGATCCGGGTAGATCAATGCCTCGTTCCGCGGATAGTCCTTCGCCAGCCTGACGAGCAACTCGCCAACCGTTACGTCTCGATAACCAGCCGGATTCTGAATCTCACTAATCTCAGGACCCACGATTTCCCGTTCGCGCATCTCTTCCTCAGTCATCGTCCTCTTCTCCGAAGTATCTCATCCATGCCTTCACATCGCTGACTTCCAAATCCTTGACCTCCTCGGGTCGCTGGTTTGAAACGACATTCTCCAGCTCCCGCCTGAACTCGCCAGATCGGATGGTTCCTGCTTTGCTTGATCGCACCGCAAACGAGAGCCGCCTGTCCGAGGTCACCACTATCAGTCCGCCCGGGTCGGACGACGATTCAACCAGGCGTTCGATTCTTGTGTCGGCGTCAGAACCCTGGTGAGCATACAGAACCCTCACCCCTTTGAACGCCGAGCCTTCCGGCAAATCCCGATCAGGAGCTCCATCGAAGACAACGGTGATCCGAGTCTTCCTGACGCGTGCAAAACAAGCCAGCTTATCAAGCAACGCCCGTCTGGCTCGGGGCCGGTCGCGGTGCCAACCTGGCGTCTGGCCCATCACATTGTTCCCATCGATGATGTACGGCATACCGCAGCTCCGAGTACTGAGTCAACGCCGGTTGGGCCATAGCCTACGAGCAAAGGGCGCCTCTGCATTCGCAGAGACGCCCTTTGCTCAAGACATATACCCGGTTTACGGACGCCGGCCGCTCCGACCTGGAGCGGGCATCTCACGATCCAGGGTTCTCCCGTGGGATGGAGGATCGAAGCTTCGAGGGGCGCTGGGAGCCGAATGGCCTCCTCCGCTGTTGCCCGCTGGAGGATGACCTACGCCTGGCGTCCCACTGCCGCTCGCCGGAGTCCCGCCTGAGTTTCCTGAGCCGCCATTGCGACTCCAACCGCTTCCTCCGTAACCCCACGGAGCCAGATACCAATACGGGTTAAACCTGGAATACGACCCTCCATAGGGTGAAGAGAAGCCCAACGTGTACGGAAGGAACGTGTGGCAGTTGCACAGCGGATCGTAGACCCATGTGTTGTAACCGGCAAATGCGTCTCCGAGACTTCGCTTCATCACCTTGCTTGACAGCCCTCGATTGGTCGCGAGGAGAGAATTAGCTCGTTCCCTGCTCCAATCGTCAAAGCCGTCAGTCGTCTTCTTGTCGAACGTTGCAACGATCGCGGAGCCATCTTGCAAGGTTGCCTTCTTTCCTTCTTTGATCGAGGTGCCACCCGTGAGAACCATTGTGTTTCCCGCAAGCACGCGCCCCTTGCGAACGAAAACTTCTGCGCGCCCGTCGGCTACGTTGAATCGACAAAGGCCTCCTTGCACTATCGTAAAAGCGCCCGCCGGAGTCGCCACGACCAAGGGCTGATCCAGAGCGGAAGCCTCGATGATAAGTGAGCCCCTCGCGATCTCGAGCGAGTTGGTGGCTCGCTCATCACCGAACTTATAAACAACGCGCGTATCAGGTCCTACTCTGAGATAGCAACCTGGGTTCAAGAGTATCTCTGCGTGCCCAGTGTTTCCGCTGGTTAGCACATCGCCTTGGTTAAGCTCGAGCCCCGGGACGACATCCGATGTCCGAGAACCCCATGCATTGGTCGCAACGGTGACTTCGCCGTCCACCAGATTCACCACGCCCGAATTTGCGGAAACGACATACCGGCTTTGCTCATCCGGTGCCAGCGTCTTTCCCTCCTGCGCCGGCGCAGCTCCACCGATCACAAGCACAACCAGAAAGGAGAGAGCTGAGAAACACTTCATAGGACCTCCAATATTGAAGCTAGGCTTCGGAGAGCGTTCGCCCCTGCTAATCTCAAAAGGGTTTGCGATGCCGCTTTGATTGGAACTTCCGACCAGCGGCGAATACGAAAACGATTATACGCTCTGCGCTGAAGGCGGCAAACGAAATCGGTAAATCTCGTGGTCGGCTTCCCGTCTAGATTGGTTTTCTGCGGCGATGACGTTTTGGCGGTGATTCTCTGAAACTCTTGGCAGTCCTCAGCACAAACGCGCGGTCTTCTTCTGACAATTCCACGACCTCCTCCAATATCTCTTTGAGGTCGGGCTTCGAGACCACTTGTTCCATCAGACGCAGTATCATCACCGACTGCCAGGGATCCGCGTTCCGATCGCCGTTGGATTCGGAGCCCGCCGCACCCCGCGCCACTCGGAAAATCTCGTCCTCATCCACACCGAGCCCCAGTGCCAGCGCTTGAAGTTTTTCTACGCTAGGGTTGCTGGCACGGCCGCGGATGATGCTGCCAATATAGGCGTCGGTGATCTTCCAACCCGACATCACCTGCACATCGTGAAGCGACAGATCCTTCTCCTTCAAAACCCTAGCGATGTACCGGGCCAGATCGCCTCCACCCTTCTTTGCCATGGCGTCATCCTGTTCGCTGCTCGATAGCTGGCCCGTTCACTCCTGCGTTCGTCAACGAGCCGGCGGTCTCAAATCCCACTTTAGTTATCGGAATACGGAAGATACGCTGGCCGCAGGCAACACAGCCTACTTACAGAGAGTCTTTTACCACAGGAGCTTTCACCTCTCAATAGCGGTCGGACAAAGTCAAAACAATGAGTTCCGAAGCTTGTCGTGGTGAACTATCGTCCGTTATGAGCCTGGAGGGCACAGCCGGTCCGCAGCTCAGAAGTTGACTTGCGGCCAGTTTAGGGCGTGCGGATACACAAGTGGGTCTGTTCACTCGTTACTCAGGTGCGCTTCACCTTGCCATGAAGGTGATGACCTTCTAGCATAAGTTGTTTCGCGCGCTCGGAGGCAACGGGAACTTCATGGCAGTCAACGAGAGGACAATCGAGACTTTGGTTGAAGCGGTACGCAAGGTCAGCAGCTCGCTGGACCTCGATGAAGTGCTCGACACGATATTCGACTCGCTAAAAGAGCTAATTGACTACTCGGCAGCGGTGATATGCGTGATCGATACGCGTAGCAACACCTTTTACGAACTAAAGACGGTGGGCTATCCGCCAGATGCGGTTGGGCAGGACTTTCTCGCGTCGGGCTCGGGCATCATCGGATGGGTACTGGGACATGGGCACGGAGAGATAGTCAATGACGTCAAGACGGACACTCGCTATGTGAAAGC
>DATMCM010000596.1:0-2033 GCA_035558335.1 Blastocatellia bacterium
CATAGCAAGCACCGGAACGCTGTTCTCCTTGCGTTGCCGCTCGGCGTCGATGCGCGCCCGAACCCGCGCGTAAAGAAACGGCGCTGAAGCTGCCGAATCGGTCTCGAACTCGCTCAAGCCGGCAGCGCGAACCAACTCGCCTGCCACTCGGTCGAACCTCTTGTCCTGTGGCTGATCTCTCTTTTCGAAAAACATATCCCCTCTTCTTGAGCCGGCGAGATTAAAGCGGCGGCCGGCGAGCCGGTTCAAAGAAACTCTCCGAGCACGCGCCGCAGCGCGTGTCTCGCGCGATAAGCCCGGACCTTAACCTTCGACGTCTTCCAGCCGGTCAACGCCGCGACCTCCGCGACCGTAACATCCTCGGCGTCCATCAGCGTCAGAACCATCCGATCTTCCGGGCTCAAGCGGGCAAGCAGCTTTGTTGCGAGATCGCGCGAGATCAGAGACGACTCGGCAGTTGCGTCTTCCGAGTTGAGCCGCCCGTTCAGCCAGCCCGCTTCGTCGTCGGTGATCTCGCTGATCGAGCTTTCGCGCCGGCTGCGGGCGCGACGAAGCTCGTCGTAGCAAGCGTTGACGGTCACTCGCGAGAGCCACGCGGAAAACGACTTGCCGCGATCGGCCGAATAGTCCCCCAGCGCGAAGTAAATTTTGGCGAACACGTCTTGAATGATTTCGTCGACTCGTTCAGGCCGGCTGAAGAAGCGCCCGATAATTCGCGCCACTCGCCTGCGATGGCGAAGGAACAGCTCTTCGAACGCATCATCGTCGCCAGCGCGTATCGATTCGACCAGGGCTTCGTCCGTCAATGCGTGATCGTTGTGTTTTGCATTTGCGCGCAAGTCGGGTTCGACGGTCGCGAGATCAAAGTTGTCCGCGGTTTGTTCCATTCGAACTCGGCTACGGTCGGCGCACGAAGGCCCTTACAGTAAACGGATCAACAACTGAGGTGGTTACGGGCCGTCACGTTATTTAGCTGTTGTGTGAGCGAAAAGAATTTCACCCGAAGACGCTTAAGACGCAAAGCCGCCAAACTACGAAAGCAAGGCTTCTTCAACGCTTGCCCAGACTGAACCTGATCCCTGCGCGCGCGAGGAACGGCGGGCCGAGCGTCGTCACCGGCGTCTTCCCCACCTCGTAGCGCTGGCCAGTGAGATTCTCGAACGCACCGAACACCTCAAACATCGAGCCAAGCCTTCGCGACACTATCGCATCAAGCGTGAAATACGGATCGAGCGACAGCAGGTTCTGATCGTCGTCGAATTGGTGGCTCGACGCTCTGCCCTGCACTCCCACAGTGAGCAACCGCGGGTTCGAGTAGCGAGCTTGAAACGTGAATACGTGTCGCGGCGTCTGTGGAAGCGAAAGACCCTCGAGCGCCGTGTTTGCCGGGAAGCTCACAATGGTCGCCGCTACAAACTGGTAACCGCCAGACAGGCTCAGCGAGTTTGTTAATCGCCAGCCCGCTTCGACTTCGATTCCAGGTGACTGAGTCCGGCCGAGATTTTGCCGCTGTCGAGTGATCAACGAGGGCGTGACTTGCAGCGTTACGTTGGCGACCGGCCGCGTCACATCAGCCCAGAAAAACAGTCCGCGAATATTCACCCGGTTGTTCAGAACGCTGACGTTCGCGCCCGCTTCCGCGCCGGTGAGCCGCTCCGCTTGAAGATTGATGTTCGCCAAAGTCAGCACATTGCCGACTCTGAATGATCGATAAAGTTCGTTGAGAGTGGGGGCTCGAAATGCGCGAGTCCCGGAGGCAAACAACGAAACGTTTTCGGTCAGCTTATGAAGCAGCGACACCCGCGGGCTAAACGCGGTCTCGGTTCGATCAGGGAACACGGTGGTTGTGACCGCACCGGGTTGCGGGACCAACGGCCGCGAGCTTGAAAGCGCGTCGTAGTTCTCCCAGCGATCGCCTCGCAAGCCCACCGTCAAAAGCCATCGCGGTGTGAAACGAATGATGTCCTGCCCGAATACGCCGAGCGTACGCTCGCGGCCTCCCACCCCTAAGCCTGAGGAAAGGTTGCCGCCTA
>DATMCM010000597.1:0-3848 GCA_035558335.1 Blastocatellia bacterium
TCGACCGTCTGCCTCGCCACTCTCTCTATCTCGATAGGCACGGGTTCGAACAGCTTTATCTTGGTGTCTTTGTGCCTTTGTGGTTGGTTCTCCGTCATAACTCGTACCACTCGCTCGATCGGTCGGGAGGCGCTATCCTCAGTCGCTCCTCGGCTCGCCGAAAAAACAAGCTCCCGTGCGCATCGAGCGCTTGAAGTGCCGATAGCCGAGCAAGTTCGGGATGATTGCACTGACGCGACAGATGCGCCAGCACCAGATACTCCGCCTGCCCGTCAAAGTCCTGGCGTATCCATCGCGAAGTTTCGTCGTTCGACAAATGCCCGACGTTGCTCGCAATCCGCTGCTTGAGCGACCACGGATACGGCCCGACCTTCAACATGTCCCGATCGTAATTCGACTCGATCACCACCAGGTTAGACCCGCGCAGCCGCTCGGCTACAAGCTGGGTGATGTAGCCCAGGTCGGTCACTACGCCTATCTTGACGCCCTCGGATTCAACGGTGAGCGCGAACGTATCCACTCCGTCATGTGGAATGCTGAAAGGATGGAAATTCAATGAGCCGATCTGGAACGGCTCGCTCGAGGCGATCGTTTGACCCCAGGTCATACCTTCGCCTCCCGACGGAAACGAGCACACCGCGCGAGTCGCTTCCGACATGAACACCGGCACACCGGCGGTCATCGACATGACCCGAGCCCCTTTCATGTGATCGGTATGTTCGTGGGTGACTACGATGGCGCTAAGCCTGGTGAGGTCGAGACCGGCTGCGGTCATCCGTCGAGCGGTCTCTTTTGCGGAGAGCCCGGCATCGATAAGTACGCTTGTCGCGCCCGACTCAACGTAGAGCGCATTGCCGGAGCTTCCGCTGCCAAGGATGATCAAACGCATCAGAACGGTGGCCGGTGGCCGGTGGCCGGTAGCCGGACTATCGCTGGTCACCGGCCACTGGCAACCGACCACCGTCCTTTCACACAGCGATTCGCTCGCGGTCCAGGTCGAGCGAGAGCGAACCGAGCTGCCCGACGGCGGTGATGGCCAGGTCGTCGGTGCCGAAGATCTCGACCGCCATTCGCTGAACGTCTTCGGCGGTCACGCGGTTGATCCGCTCGAGCATCTCATCCAAAGTGAACTGCCGGCCGAAGAAAATCTCCTGCCGCGCGAGATTGCTCATCCGCGCCGACGTGGATTCAAGGCCCAGCATTATCGACACTTTGAGCTGGTCCTTCGATCGTTGAAGCTCCGCGTCGCCTACCGGCTCGCTCTTGAGCTTGTCGAACTCTTCCACGCTCAGCCTTATCACGTCGTTGATTTGATCCGGCGAAGTCGCCGCATACACCGACAGAAATCCTGCGTCGGTGTACGCGTTCACGCCCGAGTAGACTGCGTATGCAAGCCCGTGCTCTTCCCTGATCGTCTGGAACAACCGCGAACTCATTCCGCCGCCTAGCATCACGTTCAAAAGATGAACAGCGTACCTATCCTTTGAGGTCATCGCAGGACAGCTTGTGCCGAGCACCAGGTGAGCTTGCTCGAGATCTTTATCCAGGACTACTCGGCGCGCGACCGACCTTGGCGGCGACGAACTCAAACCCGCGGGTCTGTCTTCCATCCCTCGAAAATACCCTGCGACCATCTCGACAAAGCGTTCGTGTTGTAAGTTACCTGCTCCGGCGATAACCAGATTGCGAGGCGTGTAGACCCTCGAAAAGTAGTCGGCGACGCGTTCGTGATCAAACGTCGCCAGCGTTTCCACGGTACCGAGGATCGAGCGCCCGAGCGGGTGGTTAGGCCAGAAATTTGACACGAAGACTTCCTGAACCAGATCGTCGGGCGTGTCTTCGACCATCTTGATCTCTTCGGTCACCACGTTGCGTTCGCGATCCAATTCCTCGTCGGCGAACAACGGGTTGGTTACGAGATCGGCGATCAAGTCGAACGCTCTAGTGAGGTGTTCGTCCAGCACTCTGACGTAGTACGCGGCGACCTCGCGGCTGGTGAACGCGTCAACGTGACCGCCGATTCCGTCGCTCTCGACGGCGATCTCACGCGACGTGCGATTGCGGGTTCCCTTAAAGAGCGTGTGCTCGATGAAATGGGAGATGCCGTTCACCGAAGCTTGTTCGTGGCGCGAACCCGAGCGCACCCAGATTCCGACCGAAGCCGAGCGCACATGATTCATTTGTTCTGAGATTATTGTTAGACCGTTGTCGAGGACCGTCTGCTGGATGGGACTTTCTTGATGCATCATATTCTTTGCTTTCAATCTGAATGCGGATGCTATCACACGGTTCTGCGGCGGCGCAAAAGTGATTGCCAACCTCCGATTTTGAGTTTGGGACATTCTGTTATGAGTAAGATGTAACGCATCGATCCTGAATCGAAAAAACCGAAATCGAAAATCGTTTTGACCCTGCCGGATTGCTACTCTAGAATTGAGTTCGCTTAACGGGGCGTAGCACAGCCAGGTAGTGCGCTCGGTTTGGGACCGAGAGGTCGTTGGTTCGAATCCAATCGCCCCGACCATTGATCAGCGTAAGCGAAGAGTGGCAAGTGACGGCCAAGCCGGATACTTGCCACTCTTCACTAGTCACTGCACTTCTCTTGTGCGCCCGTAGCTCAGTCGGATAGAGCACCTGCCTTCTAAGCAGGGGGTCGCAGGTTCGAGTCCTGCCGGGCGTACCTTTATTTTCAAGGAGTTATAGGCTCCCAGAAACCCTCCAAAAATCCACTGTAGATGATTTTGTAGACGTGCAATTCTTCATAGGTTTTCGGCGAAATTCTCTTCTTGTAATTCTTCGTGGGCCTCCAACTCAAAATACCTTGGTATACCTTGGAAGTTCTATTGTCGCCCACATACTTTCAAAAACACGCAACCAGTTCTCGCGTCCAGCCACATAGTAGATGAGGGGTTCTTTCAGGCCGGCAACAGAGCGCGGCGACAGAGAAAGAGCCAGAAGTCTTGGTAACAGATACCGCTGTCGTCCCTCACCTTCGCCTACCCTTTAAGTAACATCCTCAATTTCTGTTTGGCACAAAGCTAAACAACAGACCAAAGGAGAAAGACACCAATGGAACAGCAAGCAATTGACACGGAACTCGGGACGACAACTACGGTAGCCGTTCCCGAAACGCAATGGGGAGCTGACGCGCCAAGCTTGTCGAACCGTGAGAAGACTCTTCGATAATGTTTGATCTTGTTGATGAAGCATTCAATCAAGTGTCTTTCACGGTACAGGTGCTCGTCGTACTGAAGACGAGGATGCGCGTCATCTGCACTTTTGTTCCGCCCCTCGCAGGGGGTAAAATACACGACGCGGATGGCTCCTATTCTGCTTAGGGTTGGACTAAATATGACAGTACCGGCAAGACAGGTTAGGCTGGCCGCCACGTCAGCCTCGGCTCTAATCGCGTTGATTCTTTGCCTCGTAGGGGTCTCTCCCATGTCGGCGAAAGAGAAGCCACAGTCGGGTATGGCCGAAGTCAATGGCACGAGGCTGTATTACGAGACGGCGGGCGAGGGGCCGGCGGTCGTCCTCATCCACGGCGGGCTGGTTGACAGCCGCCTCTGGGACGACCAGATGAAGGCGTTCGCGAAACATCACCGTGTCGTCCGTTACGACCTGCGCGGCCTCGGCAGGTCGGCGGCCGCCCCGGAGCCCTTCTCGCACGTCGAAGACCTGCGCGCGCTCATGGACTTCCTGAAGATTGAGCGGGCCACGGTCGTCGGCCTCTCCCTCGGAGGTATCATCGCCGCGGATTTCGCGCTCGAACACCCCGATAGGGTCGAGCGCCTCGTGCTCGTCGGGGCTGGCCTGCGCGGCGACAAGCAGCCGCCGGACAAGGACGC
>DATMCM010000598.1:0-7716 GCA_035558335.1 Blastocatellia bacterium
ACCGGTTTCACGCAAAGCCGCAAAGAACCGCAAAGGCGCAAGGAATGGCCCGTAATAGGAGAACGGCAATGAAAGCGATTCAAGTTAGGGAGTTCGGTGGTCCTGAAGTCCTGAAGCTCACAGATGTGACCGACCCGACGCCGGGACCGGGGCAGGTCGTAGTGCGAATCCACGCCGCGGGAGTCAATCCGGTAGACACTTATATCAGAGCCGGGCGGCATGCGGTGCGCCCCCCGTTGCCTTACACGCCCGGAATGGATGGCGCGGGTGTGATCGAAGCGATCGGTGAAGGAGTAACGCGAGTGAAGGCCGGCGAGCGAGTCTACGTCGCAGGCACCATAACCGGCGCGTATGCCGAGAAGGCTTTGTGTTTTGAGACTCAGGTGCACCCGTTGGCCGAGAGAGTCAGCTTCGAGCAAGGGGCGGCGGTCGGTGTACCCTTCGCGACCGCTTACCGGGCGCTGTTCCAGCGTGCTAATGCAAAGCCCGCTGAAGTGGTCCTCATACACGGGGGTTCGGGAGGCGTTGGGATAGCGGCCGTTCAGCTTGCGCGCGCGGCGGGGCTGACAGTGTTTGGAACTGGCGGCAGCGAAAAAGGGCGCCAGCTTGTAAGCGAACAAGGTGCACATCACGTGCTTGACCACCACTCGCCGGATTATCCGGATCAGATCAAGACCCTGACCAACGGGCGCGGAGTCGATCTGATTCTGGAGATGCTGGCGAACGTGAATCTCGCGAAAGACTTAGGGATGCTTGCTCAGCGAGGGCGAGTCGTTGTCATCGGAAATCGCGGCACGATCGAGATCGATCCGCGAGCCGCGATGGGCAAGGACTCGAGCATAATCGGAATGTCGCTGTTTAACGCGTCGCCAGAGGAGCTTGCGAGCGTGCACGCCGCGCTAGTTGCCGGCCTCGAGAGCGGAACGGTGCGGCCGATCGTCGGACAGAAGCTACCGCTGGCGGAAGCGCCGCAGGCTCACGAGGCAGCGGTCGAGCCCGGGGCTTATGGCAAGATTGTCCTGATCACCTGAGCGCAAAAAGAAGGGGCGACAAGACGAGGGGCGCCGGGGCGAAGGTCCGATCCGAGAACCGAACAACCGCGCGCGGACAATCTCGCCGAATCGCCCGGTCTCCCTATCTCCTCGTCGCGTCTTCTCTTTTTAGTCTACCCAATCCGCGATGAACACATTTGTGTCGCCCTGAACTTTGTCGTTCCTGTTCGACGCGAAGACCAGTTTCTTGCCGTCTGGAGTAAACATTGGAAAACCGTCGAAGGTTGGATTAAAGGTGATGCGTTCAAGACCCGAACCGTCGATTTTGATCGCGTACAAATCGAAGTCGCGACCCTTCGGATCGCTCATATTCGACGCAAAGATGATTCGCTTGCCATCGGGAAAGAAATACGGGGCGAAGTTAGCCATGCCGTTGCTGGTGATTTGCCGTTTGCCCGTGCCGTCTGCCTTCATCATCCATATCTCGAGGGTGGTTGGGCGAATCAGGTTCTCTTTGAGCAACGATTGATAGTCGTTGATTTCCTTTTCAGTCTTTGGATGATTCGCGCGATAGACGATCCACTGGCTGTCGTAGGACCAAAACGGCCCGCCGTCATAGCCCACCTCGTTGGTCAGGCGTTTAACGTTTTTGCCATCCAGATCCATCGAATAGATATCGAGATCGCCGTCTCGCATTGACGTAAACACGATTCGCTTTCCGTTCGGAGCGATCGTAGCCTCGGCATCGTAGCCAGGAGTGCTGGTCACTTGCTTCAAGTCGGAGCCGTCGGGCGCGGCGCTGAAGATGTCGAAGCCCGGATAGATTGCCCAAACATATCCTTTCGAGAAGTCGGGTTTAGGGGGGCAATCGGGGCTGGCAAGATGAGTCGACGAGTAGATGATGCGTTTGCCGTTCGGGAAGTAGTACGAGCAGGTCGTGCGCCCCTTGCCCGTCGACAGCATTCGAACTCCGGATCCGTCGATGTTCATCTCGTAGATCTGGTCGCAGCCGTGCCCATCACGGGTAGACTGGAAGATCAACTTCCTTCCATCTGCCGAGAAGTAAGCCTCGGCGTTTTCGCCTCCAAAGGTCAACTGACGTACGTTGCGAAGGTGTTTTTCTTCCGGCAATCGAAGCGGATCATCAGCGCTCATGATCACCGCCGCGATAGGATCAGCGAGCGAAACTAAACAGATCCCTGCATTCATCAACGCAACTAAGGCAGCTCTCATCAAGGTTCTCCTGTTAGAAGATGGTTCACTAAGATCGCGAAGCTCTCGTTCGTCGTTCATCTCCTGCGAGTTTAGCAGCAAGAATTATCGCTTCGATCATACTATCGGGATCCGCGACTCCGCGGCCCGCGATATCGAAAGCGGTTCCGTGATCAACCGAAGTTCGGATAATTGGAAGCCCGAGCGTCACGTTGACTGCCTTACCGAACGCCAGACACTTTACAGGTATCAATCCCTGATCGTGATAGCACGCCGCGACCGCATCGAATTCGCCTCGTGCAGCTCGAACGAACAAGGTGTCTGCTGGAAAGGGCCCGGACACATCGATGTCATGGTCGGCGCGGCACTCGGCGATGGCCGGTTCGATCTCGCGAGCCTCCTCCGAGCCGAATAGCCCGTGCTCTCCGGCGTGGGGGTTGAGCCCGGCTACTGCGATGCGCGGCCGCGATATTCCGAATCTGCGCAGTTCGCGATCAGCAAGTACTATCGCGTTTGCGACGCGTTCCTTTGTGATTGCCGCTACCGCGTCGGCGAGGCTCAGGTGAATCGTCAGCAAGAAGACTCTCAGGTCACCGGCGAAGAAGCACATCAGCGACTCTCGGGCGCCGCAGAGAGAAGCGAGCATTTCGGTGTGGCCGGGAAACGCCGAGCCTGCGAGCTTGATCGCCTCTTTGTTGACAGGCGCGGTAGCGATTGCGTCGAGCGCGTGATTCAAACAGAGCTTAGTTCCGGCTTCGATTGCCGCGATCGCGGCTCGTCCCGCTGCTGCTGAAAGCGTCCCGTAGGCTATTGGTGCTTGCGTGTCGCCGGTATCGTAAATGACCGGTTCGTCAGAATCGAAGGAGGCAAGTTGGAGTTCAGACGCGGCAGGATATTCAAATTTCAGCCCGAGCAGGAGTGCCTGTCTTCGAAGCTCGCTGGCGGGGCCGATGATGACCGGACCTGCAATCGAGCATACTTCAGGGGAGGCAACGGCCTTGAGCACGATCTCAGGGCCGATGCCCGCTGGGTCTCCCGTGGTGACTCCTATGCGCGGCTTGTTGTGTCTTTCAGGTGCTCGCGTCACGAGGACTAATCATCGAGGGTGAGGATGGGGAGAGGGTGCCTCAGTCAATGTTCGTCGGACGTTTCCTCTGGACTTTCCTCGCCGTCGGGGCCATCGTCGGCTTCATCGCTTTTGTACATGTACTTGATGTTGTGCTTCAGCACGAGAAGGTTTGGCCCTTCGTTGCGATGAAGCTTGATGCAGCCACGGTCATACCACTCGATGCTGCCCCGGAGCTCCTCGCCGTCTTGAAGGACCACAACCATCCCGGTCTTGTTGTCCATTTGTTTCTTGTAGTAGAAGCTCTCGGCGTGAGTCTGCTCGGGGGGCACGCGTTTGCGGTTGGGATCGGGCGCGTTGCGCCGGTGTTGATCGCGGTCGCCCCTCTCTCTCACCTCCGCCAGGGTCGGTCTTATCAGTTTTCGGTTCACCACATCCTCCACTTAGAAGATTGAGTTCTAAACGGCAATCGAGCGCCTATGGCGCTCCCGGTCCAGTGAATCGGGTTCGGTAGCACAGCCGAACGCGGGTGTTTCAAGTTTCCGCCGATGCTGATAAACACGGTAGTTCAACTAGACTTGGCGTGATTGCACACTGTTCAGAATGACCTGATAGTACTCAATCAAAATTCAAAACGCAAGCGCAACTTACCCGGTTAACGGCCGGAGAGGGGGAAGGTCGAGGCGCGCCGGCTCGCTCCGTGAGAGACTTCGAACGCCGCCGGAATCTTCCGCTTTTCGGCTTGCGATTTTTCCCTTCTCGGCTTCAATCGTGTAGAATGCTTGCAGGTTCGCGGGAGGCACCTCGAACCGTGGAGGAGAGAACCATTAGCAACATCGAAGGGAACCTGCAAGGACTCAAGCCAAATCAGATTCACCGCCTTGAAAAGCTTTACAAGCGGCGAATTCCGCCGCGCGAGATCGTGACTCAGGAATTCGCGCGCCAGCTCTCGGAAGCCTCGCACGAGATCAACCGCCAGATAGGCGTTCTGGTCAATCGGAACGGATACGTCGAGCACGTAGTGGTGGGCAATGCTAACAGCATCGTGCTTCCCGACTTGAAACGCGTTCGTATGGGCGCGGACCGCTTTCGGGGGTTGCGTTGTCTACACACTCATTTGTCAGGCGAAGGACTCACCCAGGACGACCTGACTGACCTGGCGCTGCTCAGGCTCGATCTTATGGCGGCGATTGATGTTCGCAGCGATGGACTTCCGGGACTGGTCCGCTCGGCTCACCTTGTGCCGGCGGCAAACGGTTCGCCTAAGGTTTCATCCTATGGCGCGGACGCCGCTGAAGAGCCTGGGCTCGGTTTGGAGACGCCATTTGAGTTGCTCGAGCCTCGCGGGCCGAGCCAGCTCGACGTTGATTTCATCGAGCTTATCGAATCGCTGGAAGAGGAGCTGGCTCGCGCGAGGCACGTGCGAAGCCCGCGAGACCATCGCGACCGCGCGATTCTGATCGGCGTAACCACCTCGAGCATCGCCGCCGCGCAAGAGTCGCTCGATGAGCTTAAGGAGCTGGCGCGCTCGTCCGGGGTCGTCGTTCTGGATTCGATCGTGCAGCGCCGCCAAAAGCTCGATCCTCGTTCGTTGGTCGGCCGTGGCAAGCTTGACGAGATCATTATCCGCAGTTTGCAGCTCGGCGCCGACGTGATCATCTTCGACCAGAATCTGAGCCCGGCGCAGGTTCGAGCGATAAACGAAGCAACCGACCTGAAGATCATCGACCGCACCCAGTTGATCCTGGATATCTTCGCCCAGCGCGCACAAAGCCGAGAGGGCAAGATCCAGGTGGAGCTTGCGCAGCTGAAGTATATGCTGCCGCGGCTGACCGGTTCGGGAACCGAGATGTCTCGCCTGATGGGAGGCATAGGCGGGAGGGGGCCCGGCGAGACAAAGCTTGAAGTGGATCGCCGGCGCGTGCGGGACCGAATCCACCAACTCGAGGGACAGATCGAACAGATTCGCACAAGCCGTCAAGTGCAAAGGACGCGGCGCCAGCGACGAGGGCTTCCGGTCATTTCCATAGTTGGCTATACCAACGCGGGGAAGAGCACTTTGCTGAACGCGCTGACCGAATCGACTGTAATCGCCGAAGACCGAATGTTCGCGACCCTTGATCCGACTAGTCGGCGCCTCAGGCTGCCGCGAGATCAGGAAGTGATAATCAACGACACAGTCGGCTTCATCCGGGACTTGCCGCCGGAGCTGATCAGCGCGTTTCGTGCCACGCTTGAAGAGATGGAAGGATCGAACGTCCTGATTCACCTGGTAGACGCGTCGAGTCCTCAAATCGAGGATCACATTGCATCGGTTCACAAGATCCTCGATGAGCTGAACTTGTCAGGAATCCGGCGGGTTCTCGTCTTCAACAAAACTGACTTGGTGAGCAAGGACGAACTTGAGAACATGCGGCGAGGATTTGACGCGGTCTTCGTCTCGGCGCTCGATCGGCAGTCGTTGTTGCCTTTGACCGGCCGCGTGGCCGAAATGCTTGAAGCCGTCGAGGGATCACAGGCCGTCTCACTCGAACGAGAAGAAAAATGGGTCAGTCCAGTCAGCGCATCTAGCTAAGAATCGAGGAAGCGAGGGACAAGTTATGAGCAACTATGAACCAGGAGCCGCCAGCGATCAACGAGACCAGTTTCGCCAGGAGTACGCGCAGCAGCAGAACCTGATGCAACAGCAGAAGAGCTCGCGATCGAAGTGGATCATAGGAAGCATCGTCGGGGTGTTATTGCTGCTGCTGATACTCGGAGGGTCGGCCGTGGGCACTTACAACTCGCTTTACGGCAAGCGAGAAGTTGTTACTCAGCGGTGGTCCAATATAGACGTTGATCTGCAACGTCGCGCCGACCTGATTCCCAACCTGGTGAATACCGTGAAGGGCTACACAAAACACGAGGAGACGGTCTTTGGCGAGATCGCGCAAGCACGCTCGAGGCTTATCAACCCTCAGGCAACTCCCGAGCAGAAGATGGAAGCGAACAGCCAACTGGACGGCGCGCTTAGCCGGCTGCTTGTCATAAGCGAGAACTATCCTGATCTGAAGGCAAGCGAACAGTTCAAGAACCTGCAAGTGCAGCTCGAGGGGACAGAGAACCGCATACGCGTTTCGCGGCAGGACTACAACACGTCGGTCGTTGACTACAACGTCGCACGCGGGCGCTTCCCCGGAGTGATACTCGCGAACATGTTTGGGTTTCAGCGAGCAGAAGAATTCAAGGCCGAGCCGGGCAAACGCGACAACCCGAAGGTGGATTTTCAATAATAATTGACAAAACCAAAAATTTTGACGCCCTCGGCGTCGTAGGGTAAGATCTGGTCCATCGTGGGCAAGACGGTTTTCGTCTTGATATCGCCAAGAGCGAAGGACGAGCAGATAACCATGAACAATGATGACATGTCCACCAAGCCTACAATCGAGACAGTGATCGAACGGATGAACGAATGGGGCGAGCAATTCAGAAGTGAATTTGCCGAACTCAGATCATCCCACATAGAACTCCGCGGGACCGTGGAAGAATTGCGCAAGGGGCAGGAAGAACTCCGCAAGGGCCACAGTGAGCTCCGCACTGATCTTAACGCCGGTCTTCACCGCGTTGCGCGCAAGATTGAAATCCTTAACGACAACATCCTTACGGTTCAGGCTGACGTACGCGACCTGGTAGTGCGTATGGAGAAGCTTGAATCAGTTCCGCTCGCGCCAAAGTAGGGCGCTCACGGTCAGTCACACACTGTGCCGCGCCTTGATCGGAATGACTCCCCAATAGCATTGAGCCTCTGGTACCGGGAGCTGTTATGACCGTGCGCACTGAGAAGAACGGGCCGGTAACGACCGTTATTCTAAGCCGGCCTGAGGCCCGCAACGCAGTTGATCGCGCGACGGCGGAGGGTCTCGTTGCGGCCTTCCGCGAATTCGACGCCGACCCCGACGCTCTGGTTGGCGTGTTTCACGGCGACCACGGGACCTTCTGTGCCGGCGCCGATTTGAAGGCCATCGCATCCGGCAACGGCAATCGCACCGAGGCGGACGGAGATGGTCCGATGGGTCCGTCGCGAATGTTCCTTAACAAACCAGTCATCGCGGCAGTCTCGGGCTACGCTGTCGCCGGCGGGTTGGAGCTGGCGCTTTGGTGCGACTTGCGAGTCGTGGAAGAAGATGCGGTGTTCGGAGTTTTTTGCCGGCGATGGGGCATACCGCTGATCGACGGAGGAACCGTTCGGTTGCCTCGTTTGATCGGCTTGAGCCGCGCACTTGACTTGATTCTGACCGGTCGGCCGGTGGACGCGCGAGAAGCCCTGAACATAGGGCTCGCAAACCGAGTCGTGCCGAAGGGAACCGCGAGAGAAGCTGCTGAGAAGCTCGCCCATGAGCTTGCCGTATTCCCGCAGACTTGTATGCGGGGTGATCGTCGCTCAGCCTACGAGCAGTTTGATTTGAG
>DATMCM010000599.1:0-2534 GCA_035558335.1 Blastocatellia bacterium
CGCTGGGAGCGGAGAAATGCGAATAGTAAAAGCGATCTTAAAATATCTGCTTGCGGTGTTCTTTGTATTCGGAGGCGTTAATCACTTCCGCGACCCCGCGTTCTACCTTACGATGATGCCGCCTTATTTGCCGTGGCACAGCCCTTTGGTCTACATCAGCGGAATATTCGAGATTCTGTTGGGGTTGATGCTGATGATTCCCAAGCTCACGCGGATAGCCGCCTGGGGCTTGATACTTTTGTTGATCGCGATCTTTCCCGCCAACATCTACATGGCGCAGCACGCAGAGTTGTTCCCGTGGACAAACCAAACTGCGCTCTTGATCAGGCTGCCGATTCAACTTGTGTTGATCTTGTGGGCCTACTGGTTCACAAGGCCCGAACGCCAGCCTTAGCGGGCAGTCGGATTTCGCCACCAAGACACAAAGACACGAAGTAGCACAAAGTCAGTGAACACATACGTCCTGGTCTTTGCGTAGCTTTGTGCCTTGGTGGCTTTGTGGCGAAGAAGTGGTGCTAATTCTGACTCACAATGGGACCCGTCGAAGTTCGCGAGAGTCGCGCGCGCACCAGTTCCGTTACCGCCTCATACAACTGCAACAGCAAATCCTCGCGCTCTAATCTGTCACTAAAACCGATCGCTTCAAGCGTCAGCCGATCAAGCCTTCGCCGATCCGCGCGCTTCACTTCTTCAAAGATCGAGTACACCGGTCTTCGCGCCAGGTCCTCGAGCGCCGCTTCAAGCTTGTTCTTCAACACCAAAGACAACTCGCGCGGATCCGGCAGCATTATCTGCTCGGCCACGGCGACGTCGATATCCGCGATCGCCTGCGCGCCGGTCATCTGGCGGCAAGTCACTTCGGCGTAGTAACGCGCCCAGGTCGAGTTGAGCAACGCCGCAAGCACCGACGCCGAAACCCCTCGCGCGGGAAATATCCCGTAGAGCTTCTTGTCCTCGAAGACTCGTGCCCGATTCAGAGCCACCAACCAACGCTCGCCCACCTTTGACGGAAAAATCAGGGGCGCGGGTCTGCGTTTGCGAGCCACCGAGTACCACGGTTCACGCGCCCGGCAAGTCGGTCGCAAGTGGTAACCCGCGCGCTCGCCGCGCTGGATGTACTCAAGCGCGCTAGTGCCCCCGAGCTCAATCCGCTGAGGCTCACAGTTGAACAACATCCTTCGCGTCTTAACTCGTTCGATCACAATTCCAGGAATCTCCTTCAAAGAGAAAATCACTGGCGAGAGGAACCGGGGCTCGATTAGTTGCGATGGTCGGCGGTCGGTTGCCGGTGACCGGTTGCCGACGGTTGATCGAGAGGTGTTAGAAGTGCGTCGACGGTCGTGGGTGCCATGACTACCTTTGAGATAAAAGAAGTCATTCGCGCCTGTGGTAATCCCCCGCCGCACGGAAGCCACCTCACTCAACGCGAGCAGACGGCCAGGAAACTGCAGCTTGTTTGTTTTGCTTTGTTTCGCGTTGCTCTTGTTCCCTTCAGCGGAAGCATCGTTCACATAGAAGAACTCATTCGCGCCGGTCTTCACACCAAAGCGAACACGTGCCATCTCTGAAAGGCTTTGCAAGCGCGAGCTGCCACGCGTGATCACCTCGAAGAAGACATCGTCGGCGCGAAGATACTTTCCCCATCCTTGCACAGTCGCGGCGCTAGCGGCTCGCTCTGGTTCGCTCGGCGGACCGCCCAATAACTCATGTTGCGCGATGACCCGGACTCGATATGAGTCGTTGGTCGAGGAGTCCTGATGACCCTCGATCTTCCTTGCCAGCCGAAGCACATTGGATGCGCGGTTGTTGGTCAAAAGCTCGCGCACTGTGCGATTGAACTGAACAAACTTGATCGAGTTCCCTTGCCGGGCGCGCGGATTGGTCTGGCGTTCGAGGACTGTGATACAAGTATTGATCGACGCATCGGCGAAAAAGCTTTCGGCGGCGGATTCGATGACTGCGATAACGCGAAAGTTCTTCAGCAGGAACTCACGAAGCGCCGCGCCGTACCCGGCATCAAGCCAACTGCTCGCGGTCAGAAACACGAGCCGCCCGCCATTCCTCAAAAAACGAATCGAATGAGCGAAGAAGTAGACGTAGATGTCCGAACGGCCGGACCAGCGCGGCCAGAAGACTTCGGGTAAAGCTTTGCGGTCCGACCGAGCTCGCGATTGGATGCGCCCTTTGTCGCGCGACCCGATCACTTCTTGCCGAATATAGGGTGGGTTTCCAATGATCGCGTCGAACTCGGACGGCAATCGCATTGCCTCGTTCAAGCTCGCGCCTGGTTCAACATCGAAGAAGTCGGCCAAAGCCACGCAAGCGCTAGACTGTCGGGCAAGCTCGATGGCGGACGCCGATCGCTCAACCCCGAAGACTTCGCGTAACGAAGTCGAATCCGCCTCGCGACCCGGGGCTGAAAGCTCTCGCTTGATCTTCGCCGCTTCGACGAGCAGCCTCCCATCTCCGCAGCTCGGGTCAAAGACCAGGTCGCGCGGCGACCGCACTGCAAACGCCGCAAGCAACGTCGCGAC
>DATMCM010000600.1:0-3175 GCA_035558335.1 Blastocatellia bacterium
TCTTTCGGGATCGCCATCGCCGCGGGTTTCGTCCAGTCGTTTTCCCGAGGTGTCGCGCTCGCTTCTGATTTCGTCGATTGGCCGCTTGGCACTGCTTGCGTAGCCATTTCGTTCTCCTTTCGAATGGTGATGGTTTCTCGACACGCCTTCAAATACCTCGCCCCGTCGATCGCGAGCGGCCGCAGGCGGAGGGAGGTGGAGTAGGTCGTCACCGCCCCGATTGCGTATTGTTTCGCGTCTGAGCTTGCGCCACTAAGCTAGGGGGAACTCCGTGCGAGGACAACTGTCACATCTGACAGCGACGTGCATCACAGGCTACATTGCGTCGCATACTTGGAAAGTGTGTTCTGGGAAGCGAAGGACTAGGTTCTGGGTGAATCGTCGGCAACCCTTACCTTACCGGATTACGGAAGAGTTGCCCGTGATACGGCAAGTGAACTCCGCGACGAGGCCGACAGCCGCAACCAATGCTTTCGCAACGGCTCTAGGAACTCTCAATAGAGCGAGCTGCTCCAATTAAGCGGCCACTTTGAGGAAAGTGATTTGCGACCGGGTTAGGTTCTGGACAGTTCAAATACCGTAATCTCCGGGCGGGCGCCGAGCCGGATGGGAAAGCCCGTCGTGCCGATGCCGCGATTCACGTACAACTGTGTGCCGTTCTTTTCATACCATCCACTGGTGTAATCATATATGAGATGGCTGAGGTTGAGGCCTCGGTGGACAAAATCGAGCGACAACTGGCCGCCATGAGTATGCCCGGCCAGCATCAAATCGATGCCAAGCTCGGCAACCCGATCGAACATGTCGGGGAAATCTCCATGGCTCAAAAGAATGTTGACCGTTTCAGGCATCATCAGCTCTTTAATCTGTCGCAGCTTCCGGTGGAGGTCACCTTGATAGTCCGTCTCAGTCTGGCCATTTGGATCGTCTGTGCCGATCAGATTCAGCGTCTCGCCGCGCAATACAATGGGCGCACGTGCCTCGCGCAGGATTTGGATGCCCTGCGCCGTGAATAACCGCGTGATCGACTCCTCTGTCCCGCTCTCCTCTTCGTGGTTGCCCAGGCAGCCAAAAACGCCGAAGGGCGCACGCAGCCCCGCCAGCGTGCGAACCACCTCTCCTTGCTGCTCCGTGTCCCAGGCGATGTAGTCTCCGGTTAGCGCAATCAAGTCGGGCTTTAATTCATTGGTGATACTCACACAACGGTGAATATAGTCTGCAGTGGTAAAGGGGCTGATGTGAATGTCGGAAAGCTGTGCGATGTGAAAACCCTCGAAGGCTTTGGGCAGGCGCGCCAGCCGGACACGCTGACGAACGATTTCCACGTTCTGCCGCTCGTAGAAAAGCCCATAGCCGGCAGCGATGAAGGGAGTGGCGCTGATCAAAACAGCGGTTTGCTCCAAGAAATGACGGCGGTCAGGCGACACTGGGTCGGCGACGGAGGAACTAGCAGCGGCGACGCGCCCTTTCGTGCTCTGGCGTGCTTTGCGGTACGCCCACGCTGCGACACGGGTCGTACGCTCAACAGTCCCGAAAGCAACGACTAACGCAAAAGCCAGCATTGATCCTACGAACCACCACCAGAAAACCGCTTCGAACACGATGTTAGAAAGCCTGTAGTAGGCCGTGCGGAAAGTGTGGCCTTGGCCGATGGTGGTCGGGAAGCTGTAAGCGATCACGAATAGGTACACGAGGTCAGCGATGACCACGAGCCGAACACGGGGCTGATCAGGGAAGAGCCATCTGCTGAGATCAACAATGCGTCCGATCCAGAACACCTGGCTGGCAATAAAGATCAGGAGCAGGGCGAAGAGGTTTAGCTCGAAAGAGACGAACTCATCGGAACTTGCGACCAGGAACGCAACACGAGCAAGGATCAACAGCAAGATGATCGCCCGCCAATGAACGACGACGCGCTGATAAACTGTGCGGAAACTGACCATCCTCGCCCTACCCGTGCCGGATAGACTACCACTAACCAGCAAATTGTATCCTCGAGGCCCGCTGGACACCCATTGGATGGTTCGTCGGCAACCCTTCCCTAATCGCGTTACGTCAGGGTTGCCCGTCATACGAGAGGAGCCAGTGTTAGCTTCTGGCTCACGAATGGCACGTGGCTCGAGGCCCTTGGCGGGTGCGAAGGGTCAGGAGCCACGCAACCTTACTGGCCTGCGGCTGCGGATCGTCCTCGAACGGCGTTTGCGGCGGCGCGGATCACGTCGAGAACGCGTTCCGGTTGTGAGAGCATCGGCACATGGCTGCTGTCGAGCTCGTAGGTGGTTGCGCCCATGCGCTTTGCAAAGAAGCGCTCCAGATCGGGATGAACCGTGCGGTCATTTTTGCCGACGATGTACCAGCTTGGCTTCGATTTCCAGGCGGTTCCTCCGACTCTAGCTTCGAACAGGTCGGGTTTTGGAGCCCCCTGCGTCGCCAAAACAAGCTTTTTCTCGTTCTCGGGCAAATCACCGGCGAAAGAGTCGATGCCTTCCGGAAGCAACCAGATACGTCCGTCCTTGACGTCGATGTGCGAAAAGACATCCGTCTTTGGGAAATTAGATTGCTGTGTTTGAGATGTCTCGTCGGCGTCCGGAGCGAGCGCAGCGATGTATACCAGCCCCGCGACACGGTCGTCAGTTCCGGCGCCGGTGATGACGCTTCCGCCGTAGGAATGGCCAACAAGGATAACCGGACTGCTGACCCTACCGATTGTTGCTTTCGCTACAGCGACGTCTTCTGCCGTTGAGTTGAGGCCGTGCTGCGACGCAATGCACTCGTACCCTTCGGCCTGCAGGGGAACGATTAACTTGTTGAAGCAGGAACCGTCTGCCCAAAGCCCGTGGCAGAACACGATGCTAGGTTTGGACTGCATATCTTTCTCCTCCGTCGATGGTTTATTTTTGGCTTGTACTGCTGGGAGACTGGAGATGGTACCACTTTCGCGGTAAGCAAGGGCTTTGCACAACGAGTTGACCCTCAACGCGCGAATCGTCGCAACTCGGAAGCTATTCGTTGACATTCAGAATATGCCCACCGGGCAGTGGCTTAGCGCCCCCTTAGTGCCCCTTGAACGTTTTGCTATCATATTGAAAAAAAGAAGGATAGCGAATCAGGCGATAAGGATCGAACCCAACTCCATGCGCTTCCGAGAGCCTTTCGAGAATCCCTATTTCTGGCG
>DATMCM010000601.1:0-14829 GCA_035558335.1 Blastocatellia bacterium
CGATCCGCTTTGAGGGACTCAGCCGCAATGCATTCATCTGGGTCGCAGCCGCGATCGTGATAGCGCTTCAGTTGATTGCGATTCATGTAGAGCCGATTGCGCGCGTGTTCGACACTACGCGGCTTATGTCAACTGACTGGCTAATAGCAGGTGGAGCGGTGATCGCTCCGATTCTCTTCTTGAAAGCGACGAAGTCAATTGCTCGCCGGAGGCGACGGCCTATGAGTAATGTGTACGCGCTCTAAGGAGATTACGATGCCGGAATCAGAGCTACGTCAAGATCCCATGACAAAAGACTGGGTGGTTGTCGCGCCTACCCGGGCAAACCGATTACATCCGCCAGACGCGCCGCCCGGTAAACACGTTGCAACACGATGAGTCATGCCCATTTTGCTTCGGGAACGAAGCACTTACGCCTCCAGCCGTCATTTCACTGCTTGTCGAGCAGCTCCAGCGCACGAATCACCTCTACCGAGCACGGAGCATTCATAGCGACGGCTTCAGAAACGCTGCCCAACAGAACTCGCGTTAATCCACGGCGTCCGTGTGAACCAAGCACAACGAGGTCTGCATTCCACTCCTTAGCGTCGTCGATAATCCGCCACTTCGGATTCCCGGCTAACACAGAGGTTGTGGCCGGCAACCCGGCGGCGGTGATAATCTTGCGAGCAGAGCCGGCCGCTTCCTCGCATTGCTTTCGGTTCTCAAGGAGCATCCGTTCGATCACTTCGCCGGATGCATACCACGGATCGATGGCGGGGATCATTTGATCAACCACGCTCACAATCTTGAAGTCGGTTCCGTTGGGCCAAGGTCTCTGAACAATCGAACGCGCGGCAGCCTCTGAATAAGCAGACCCATCGGTGGCAAGGAGCACCCGTTTGGCGCCGGCTTTTTCTTCTCTGCCCACGACTGTACGAACGATCTCAACGGAGCAATGCGCGTTTCGCACAACTTCCTTAGCGATGCTGCCCAGAAAAAACCTGGCAACGCCGCCATGTCCGTGCGAACCCACGAACACGAGGTCTGCATTCCAGATCTTTGCCTGTTCTACTATGCTTGTGGCGGGGTCGCCTTCGACGACCTGAGTAACTGTTTCAATTCCGTGTGGTGCCAGCTTCTCCGCTACGGACTGGACTAGCGCTCTCGCCGCATCGTTTTCGTTCTTCATGAACGGCTTTAGATATCCGACGCTGGAAGTTAGCGCGAACAAATCAACAACCGTCAGCACAACCAAAAAGCTATCGGCTGGCCATGAACGTTCCGCTACTTCTCTGATCACAGCCTCGGAGAATTCGGACGAGTCTATTGCAAGTAATGCCTTCATGAGAATGCCTCCTGCATGCCAACAGGCAGCTTAACTTCCTTAACGCTGTGGCCTTCGGAGTATGCGCCGCCCATCCACACCGTAATGCGCTACATAAGGCAACGTTTGTGCCCCTCCTATCTGCTGGCAGGACGTTCTCGTCGATCAAAGCGTGCGTCTATTTCCCCGGACGGTTCAGCGCTGTTGAGTAATATGGCGCGTCGAACAGCTGCGGGCCGGGCCTTTCCGAAAGGCACCGCGGTCGTTGACGATCTATCGAGTGGGGCGTGCGGTTTCAGTTTTCTGGCGCCCAGAGATCGGGATAGGAGTGTTAGTCTGTGCGCAGGCTAAATGTGGGTCAGCCCTTTAGAGGTATGTATTGGTCCGGCTGAGTTTCGAAAGGCCGCCTTTGTGCGGGTTCAAGCTCTAGTTTGTTGGCCGAGCGCATGCTTAGGAAACGGCTGCGCAACCAGGGAGCTAGAATAACTATCAAAGATGGAATCCACACCCAGACAAATTCATTCACAATCGTCGTCGCGCCCGCGGAGCTGAAGAAAGCCAGCCCGATGGGCGACGATACAATTGGCCGCCACGGCAGAAAGAAACGTGCTGGACTAAACGGAGCAAGAAAAGCCACTCCCAATGTGCCATCTACCATCGCGTCTAGAACTGAATGTGAAGCAGTGGCTGCGAAGAAGAATGCGAACAGCGCCAGGCGGCCCATCATTCCGTCAACCGGTTTCCTGAAAAACAGAAGCACCACTAGTCCGCTCAACGCTATCGCGAAGAACAATGAGTGAGTGAGCCCGCGATGACCGAGCATAGTCGTGTAGTCGAAGCCGAACCGGTTGGCCAAAACATCTATATCTGGAGCCATAGCACAAACGGAGGATAATACCCAGAACCGGAGAGGGAGTGGACGCGTCGTGTACGCCCGTCCTAAAGCGATGGATGCGACGGCATGAGAAAACGCAGATGGCATTGCAAATACTCACTTCAACAAATAATTTCTCGCTACGCTTTCTGGCACGCGCCTGAAGAGCTGCTTGATTCATTGTACGGTGTATGGCCGGGCTCGCGCCATTGGTTCAGGTCTAGATATCTAGGAAGAGCGCTTTCGAGACGGGCAAAAAAGGGATAGTAAACGATTAGTACTGGGAGTGATCGAGGTTAGAGCTGTCGGTCCGCCATCGCCTTCTGATGGCAAGGCTGTAGCAAACCGCAGCAATGACTATGCCTACGAGATCGGCAGCAAGATCCTGAACCGTATCGCGCGGCGTCCATATCCGGTGTCCACCGAGCAAGCGCTCATCGATTAACTCCGTGATCTCATAGTAACCGGCAAGGCTAAAGGCGGTCGTTGCCGAAAAGAATGCTACAAATCCCAACGGCAGTCGGTAGTCGAAGCGCCGGATCAACTTCATCACAAGCCACATTACAGGAACGAACGACAGCCCGCTTGCTGCAAAATGGGTGATGATGTCATAGGGGAATATACCAAACCTTCGACTGAATAAGCCGTACCGATTGCCGATGACGTCAAGTGCGATCGAGAATCCTAAACAGAGGATCATTCCCGACGGCACGCGTATGTTCAACCTCAATCTCAGATAGAAATAGAACGACAATAAGGCAAGCGTTGAAAGCAGAGTATTGGTTACTGGCAATCGATAGGGGAGCCTGAGGAGGAGCACTGTAAATATTGCGAGTGCTGACAGGCAGGCTAGTAATGCCTCAACGGGATGAATCCGATAAGACGGTGTCTCCTTAATCGGTTCGGTGGTCTCGACTCTATTGAAGGACTCCGTTGTGGGAACGAGCTTGTAGAGCATGTCTCCCTTTCTCTCGAGCTATCGCCCAAGTGAGCCGGTAGCCGATCCGTCAGACATACTCCTGCAACACCTGTTCCGACCTTCTCAGGGTAGCTGTCGTGGAGAGTTAGCCACTGCTCACACCGCCTGCGAAAGTTTTCGCACCAATTTGCGTGAAAGCACGCAACTCTCAGCTTACGCGACGCCAATTTATCGGACGATGTTCACCGTGAATTGGCCGTATTGGCTGCCCTGGTTGTTAGAACTTCTAAAGTCTGGAACACAAGAATCAACTTCGAACGAATCTCACCTACCTCGGGAATACGTATCGCGATCAGCCCGGTCAGTGTTCGACGTCGGCTGAGCAGGACACGCTCCTCTGGAATGAGCTGATATATCGCAAGTGTGAACGGACTGGGTTTCTTTGACGGACCATGTAACGTCTCTCTCTTGCAGCGTACGTTCGGCCTGCTGCGCCGCATCGCTGAACTCTCTCCTGATTCGGCTGATGTACGGCATCTTCTCGGCGAACTCCCTCAACTCCGCGATCTCCGATATGTTCAGGCGTGGGACAACCTGATTGGTGGGAATTCCCGCAGCGCGGCAGTGCTCGTCCAAAATCCTGTCCATAACAAAGCTAAAATCCCCCGCATTACTCGACTGCTTTTCCGCCCTCTCTTGCTGCCATCTCACGTTATTCCCAATGTCCTTGACCTCTCTCTTCTGCTCCGGTGTATCTGTAAAATGCCGGATGATGGTTTCTAGCGCATTCCTCGGAGAAGTCTCCTTAAGACTCTTCGCGTAATCGAGTCCGTGTGTGTCTTTAAGTGGAACCTGTCTGAAGTCACCGTACTGAAGGGTCGCATTGAATCGCTCTGCTGACTTGAGCATGTCGAGTCTGGCAAGGATCGCGCGGCCCTTAACCCTGGACAACGAATCCCGGCTGGGACGACTCAGTACTCTGTCTCGGATATGGGCATAAACATATTGCAACAGAGCAGCGTCTTTGGTGCGGTTTGCAATCGCATCAATCCTGATCAACTCATCGCCTTCGTGAACCGGAGCCGGCATCTGCGTATCTTGCTCAACACGCGCTCTTGCTGTCTGGTCTACCTGCCTACTGGCGACCCGATATCTGACCTCTCCCGCGCCAAGGTTTTTCTCGATACTGAGTTCTCTTGCCGCCAGCTGCTTTTGTATGTCCGTCTTTACGTCCTGGAGATAGTCGATTTGCCACCTTATTTCTTCTCGCTTTCTTGGTCTGAGAAAGTTGTAGAGTTTGAACTTGTCTGCTGTCTTCGTCTTTATCGCTTGCTCGATTTCCTTGAGGGATACGCCCCGGTCCCATCCTTCGACATCAAACTTCCAGAGGTGCCTCGATACTTTGAACGATTCGACCTTCTCCCGGGCATCCTTCAACTCAGCGCCCGCGACTGCCAGTCCAGCCTGAAGCCGTGCGGCTGCGCGATCATCTCTAACCGGTAGTTCGCGGGAGGTATGGTACTCCTTAAGTTGCTTCCACTCTTCGGTCGTGTAGA
Organism: Blastocatellia bacterium; assembly: GCA_035558335.1. Lineage (GTDB taxonomy): Bacteria > Acidobacteriota > Blastocatellia > UBA7656 > UBA7656 > Onstottus_B. Next base: position 4,656 of record DATMCM010000601.1, read on the forward strand.
CGGCTTGAGGTGGCTTGTCCCGGCCTATTTCTTTTCGTACGACAAGCGTCTTATCCAAAGCCGCAGCAAATTCGTGAGCGATCCTGGCAGTCGATTTGACCTGTGCATTGGAAGCATCCGTGCGGACCAGGTGTGCGAGCTGTTCACGTGCAACCTCTGTCTTCGCTAATAGACGGCTGGTTTCCTTCTCAGATGCGGGTCTGCTCATTGGTTCGGCCAAGGGACGGGACTCGAGATGCTTGCCGCGCTCTCGGGCGTCGGACCTCTGAGCTGACAATCTCTGCTCGGCCAATCTCTCCCTGCGGTCGTTGTCTCTTTCGGGCTTGGGCGGGATCGGCTCACCCTTTCGGTAGGCTTCTGCGGCGGCTATCTTCCACTGTCTGGTCTCGTCTTTCTTCCTCAAGTACTCGACATAAACACTCTTGTCGCCAGCGAAGTCTGCGTATATTTTGGCCCACTTCTCATCGATGGTTTTGAACTCGTTGTTCTTGAGCTGTATACGCCTACCGTCGTACTGGCGAGAATTGAGGTAAAGATGGACGTGCGGATGGTCGGTATCGCGATGGATAGCGCCGAACGCGATCGCTTTAGGAAACGCCTGCTCAAGGAAGCTGTTCGTCAGATCCCTGATCTGTTCCTTCGTAGCAGGTACATCAAATGAGAGTATTATCCGATAATGGGTCCTGCCGCCTTTCCTTCGCTCATAGTCCTCAAGGGACGCGAAGTAATCTTTGACGTTCTGTATCTTCTCTTTGAGAGTGAGCTTATCCAGGGCGTCTGGTCTCGCGAGTCGTCGATCCGCTCGCGCAGCTCTCTGTGACTCGAACTCTGGTCTCACTCCATAACCGTCGAGCGTCAAGAAACCGGGTGCGTTCCAAGTCCAGATTGGGTCAGCAGCGCTATGGTTTTGGTTCGTCCTTCCACTGTCCAATGCTTTCTCGTGAAGGTTCTCTTCAAGCGTCCCTCGTACTGTCGGCTCGGTCTTTGCTAGGTCGCCGTCGATAAAGAGCGACGGTTGACCCCGTCCTTCCCCCAGGCCGGGCCTTTCTCTGCCTTCAGGGTCGAGTGCAGACAGTCGCGTTATGTAAGAGACGTGCGCTACGCCGTAGCCGCTTTTTCCTACACTCACTTTCGCTATCGGTGCTGACGTTGCCATGAGTTATCTCTTCAAGCTCGTCTAGGCTCGCCATTTGGCCCGCGTTGACCCGCACGGAACTGGCTGCCCGTCATCTATCAACTGTGCCGCGGTTCGTCCCCGGAGTGCTGGTTTGGTTACTGCTGATGGCATAGCCTGTCGATTTGCTGGAGCACTGCTCTTAGCGTCTTTATAGTTTGCTCCAGGTTGGCGTAGTCGATTGTTCCCCTCTGAGCGTTCAACTGCTTGGCTATCTGGTTCAAGTTATTTCCTGTCCGAATGAGCTGAATGATCGCTCGTTCTCGTTGCTGTCTGTCCTCCCAAGTAGGCGCATCCTTACTCAACCCGCACTCGACCAAGAACCGTGAGAGCGACAATTGGGCTTCCTTGGCCCGGCTAACCAGGCGCTCGTGTTCAACCCAGTAGGTAAGCTAGAAGAGATGCTCATCTCACTAGCGCTACAGATTCTAAGAGGCAGCGTCGAATTCCACTGAGCTAAGTGCGTGTTGTGGGTGTGACCAGAACTCTCTGCAGAAAATGTTCGGTGTCTCCAGTATCAGAATCTCTCCAGCGGACTGCGACAAGACAGTGCTCTCCCACGCAAGGGGCGGCGAACAGACGCGAGTAGTTCTGTCGAGATCGCGTATAATCTAGCGACTGAGTGCTACGTTGAGGCCATGGACGCTATAACGGCGATTGTTGGAATAGGCGGGCTACTCGTGGCGGGCTACGGCGTTTACGTTGTGCAGCGCGCTAAGCGGCCGCACATTAAAGTCACGTTGAACCTCGGAGTTCGATATTACCAAACGTCAGGAATGAGGACGAGGAGTGACGCGAAGTTGCTTCTGAAGGCGGTTAACGTCGGAGAGCGGCCAGTGGTACTAGACTCCCACGCATTACTCTTCCCAAACAGAGAAGCAATGGCGTTCCCACTCGCAGAAGCCGACGTAAGATTCCCTCACGAATTGCTACCCGAAAACAGTTGCACTGTTTACTTCGATGCTCGGAAGCTCGTCCCAACACTTACAAGGTTGAAGAAGAACCGACGAGGAATGGTCTATCTATGGGGATTCTATAAAGATATGGCGGGTCGCATGAACATGTGCAAGAAGCTTGAACTGGACCCCACTCTTGAAGTTTTCCACGCCAACCTGAGAGACTTGGACGATCAGACTGTCAACTAACGGTCAGCCAGATGCTCCCAACCTGAAATGTATTAGCAGCTCGGAGATCCAAAATGCCATATGAGCGCCCTGTGAATGCGACCGCTTTGTCTAAGGAACAGAAATTGTCGCTCCTGAAGGACTATGTTAAGCATTACGAAATAGAAGCGGCTCTCGATCGTAGCGTTCTGAATCGGAAAGTTCGCCGCGAAGAGTTTGACCCGCTGCTCGACCGAATCGGCGAACTACTACTCCAAGAATCGAAAAGACTCGTAGATGAGCCTGGCCCCGTTCACGACTTTCTCGAAGCCAATCCGGTACCTGCCACAATGGAGAAGCTTCTGCCGCGCGATTTCCGCGTTTTCTGTTTGGCCCTGAACGCGCTCAAGCAATGGGTCGCGGCAGAGCAGAGCGCGACCGATGGATACTTGCTGGGACGTAGAGGACGGGATCTCTGCCGATCGGCTGCGTCGAAGTGTATTGTCACCGGCGAGCCCCTCGGAGCGGATGTCGAATTGCACCACCCCGTAAGGGACGGGAGACCGCCGCTTGCGCTGAGTGCACGTGGGCATGACACCGTCGAAGGGCAACTCTCCGCCAGATCGGAAGATCCGGTCGAGGCTTCACTGATCGCCCTCAACCGAGCAGGTAACCGCTCGTGGGCAATGCTCCGCCGAGGCTGTCTTGATCTTCTCGGCAGACCGGAACCTTCAACATCACGCGCCAGCGCTGCGGGTGCGCGGACGTTTGCGCGTAAAGCAGTTGAGGTCTCGAATCTCTCATACGCCGAGCTTCTCTCTTGGCTCGACGCGAAAGGCCACTAGTCGAGGCCGAAAGGAGCAGTCGCAGAATTGCTTTGACTATGCCGCAACGAGCTTCTACCTGCGGCCTTTGGAGGGCGGGACAGCTCAATGAATGGGCCGTACAACGCTACACATCTCGGCGAGGCGGCAGCCGCGCGATAGTCTGCGTTGAGCTGCCAAAGCGCGCGCGAGCACGAAATCTTTCAGATGTATTGGCAGCGCTTGGCTCTCGAGGAAGGGTACTTCGAGGGTTGAAGAGGCCCCGCCGCTTAGTGGACCCCGGTCTGACCTATGACCTTGGACGGCTATGGGCTGGACGATCGCGCCGATCTGCATAAGTGTCGCATAGAATCAGCAACCCACGCCGCCGTGACGCGTTCTCATAGTTTCTTTGATTGCCGTTGCCCATGCTGGTTGATCTTGAGGATAGTGTTCATCAGCGGTGAGTAGCTGTCGGATCAGACCGCAGCATATCTGGTAGGAACATCGTATTTCCGCCAAGCGGAACCAAGCGTTGAGCGATTGAGTAGCCCAGTGGTTGGAGAACTATAAGGCGCGCTTCTCATCGTTGGTTCAGTGCCGTTCGCGCGCCTCCCTGATTCAAAGCGCGATCAGCTCGATCAGCCAGACGCGCAAGCACAGTTGGATTGGCAATCTTGTAACCGTTCAAGTGCAGAACTGGCAGGACAGCGCCATCGCGCTCAGGATTCAAAAAATTTGTTTGAATGCCAACTCGCAGCCAGCGGGCCAGTCTCAGCTTCACCGTCACCAACAACGCAGCATGCCAGCAAGTCGGGATTGTCAAACACTGCGCCATACGCGTGCGCGAGTGCATAACCTAACTCACCGCCTTCGTGAATCGAGCCTGGTGTCTCGGGCGCAACATGGCTGGGAATACCGCCCGGGAATGAGAACTGCTTGAACAACTTCTTCATTCCTTGCTCGTCCTGTGAAATATTCGGATAGAATTCGCTGTAGGTTCCCTCGAGATAAGTGTTGGCGACTAATCCTGGCCCGCCATGCCCTGGGCCAGTGACATAAATCGCGTTCAAGTCGTGCTTGTTGATCGCGCGATTGAGGTGCACGTAGATAAAGTTAAGCCCTGGCGTGGTGCCCCAGTGGCCAAGCAGTCTCGGCTTGACGTGCTCGAGTTTCAGCGGTTCGAGCAGCAAGGGGTTGTCGAGCAGGTAGATTTGTCCGACCGAGAGATAGTTCGCCGCCCTCCAGTAGGCGTGCATCCGTCGTGCTTCTTCAGCAGACAGGGGCGATGTTTCTTTCATTTCACCTGTAGTCATCTTTCCTCATCCTTCTAAGAACGTCACAAGAGAACTGTTCACACGTTCATAACCAACCTCCGGCAAAACCCGCTCGCCTCAAACCGCTTACGATGTATGGGCAGTTTCGCATCCAGCGCCACAATAGGCCGGTACGATAATTCTCAATCATCAACACAATCGGCCCTTGATTAAGCCCGTAATGCCACGGCGATACCCACCAGCCATAGGGATTTCCGACTGCTCCCGGGTGGGTCGGGTTAAAGGATGCTTTGAAGCCATAGGAATTGAACTTTGTTAACTTTTTCTGGTGAATACAATGGTCAAGAGCGAACAGCACGATCTCGGGCGCGAAGGGGAGCGATGCCACCAATGCCCACGGAGCAAGCGTGCCGTCGTCGGGCCCGTATGGCACGCCGCGGCCTACGTAATCGAAAAACTGCCGCTCGATGCCGTCTATCGTGATGGTGTCCGGACCTGGCCCCTCGCTAGCAGTGATTCCCCAGCAGCAGGAAGCATAGTCCGCGAATTTGCGCGGGTTGTGGATCGCGTACTGTTGTTGTACATGAGTCGCGCGGCGGCTGTTCTCGAAATAGTCGATACCCTTGTCGCGCATGAAGGCATCCTGAATACCGCGAAAGTCGATCCAAATATGCGAGAGCTGGTGCGTGAACAACGGCCCGGCATAAAGATAATCATATCCGTAAAAGTGTTCCCACCGGTAAGTGGATGCCCACGCTGCGTAGCTGTTCTCGGGCAGCGGATGAGTCGGCGAGCCCAGCCCCAACATGTACAGCAGCATCGCCTCGTCGTAGCCTTCCCATCGGTATTCGAGGAATCCGTTTTCGGGCTTCCAGCCGTGCGTAACCGTTGCGCCTTCGTTTTGCGCCCATTGCCAATCAGCCCGTCGATAGAGCGAGTCGGCGAGGCTGCGGATTTCACTCTCGTCGGCTGTACTGGCGTCGAAATAGACCCCCGCCGTCAACGCACCCGCCAGCAGAAAAGCACTATCTACTGTTGACAACTCGCATTGCCAGACGCGCCGCCCGGTCTGCATGTCGAGAAAATGATAATAAAATCCCTTGTAGCCGGTCGCGTCGGGTTCGGGGCCTTGTGGGCTGTTCCAGAAAAAACGCAGCGTCGCGAGCGTTCGTTCTACCGCCGCGGCCCGCGCCATGAATCCGCGTTCGACACTTACCGGGTAGCAGGCTAACGCTAAGCCGGTAGCGGCAATGCTGGACGGCCAATCCGGCGCTGTCTTGTCGATCACCAGCCCGTTGGCGGGATTCGTCTCGTGCAAAAAATAACTGAATGTTTCGCGCTGCAGCTTTTCCAGTTCGGAATCGACGGCTAGTTTCCTGCTGCTCATGGTTTGACTCGATGAAAGTTCTCCGAATAGATCTTCTCTATTTAATCATTGGCTCCCGTGCCAAGTGCGAACCTCCGTTCACGCCGGCCCGGGATGGGAAATCACATATTCAGTTCGGCCCGAGTTTGAAGCAATTGCACTATGTGTGCGCGAGAGATTATCCCTTCAAGACGGCCGTCCGATACAACCGGCAACTGGTTCAAGTCGTCACGTCCCATCACCTCCAACGCCTCGGTGACCGGGGTTTCAGGCGCAACCGTGCGAAGTTGCTCAAGCGGGCGCATGGCGGTATCCACGGTAGTGTATGCCCAGCGTGCGCGCTCCACCTGCTTGATTTCGTGTGATGTTATCAGCCCAACGACCCGGCCGTCTTCGACGACCGTGAAACAGCGGCGTCCAGTGCGCAATAGATATTCGTCGGCGACAGTCTGGAGATTCGAGCGGCCATCCACAACCGGGCAGTCGGTTTCCATCACGTCGGCGACGCGCACTCCGCGCAGGCTTTCAGCAATTCCCACCTGTGCATAGCTTGCGCGGGCTGCGTCAAGCAGGAACCAGCCGATGAATGCTATCCACAGTCCGCCAAAGCCCGCGCCACCGAAGAACCGGATCATGCCAAGCGCGATGAAGCCGAACGCAACGAGCTGGCCCACCTGTGCCGCGATTCGCGTGGATCGATCAGCTTTGCCGGTAACCCACCAGATAATGGCTCGCAGCACCCTGCCACCGTCGAGCGGGAAGCCGGGTATCATGTTGAAAATGGCAAGCGTTATGTTGATGTAGCCGAGCCATACAAGCATCGCCAGAAGCGGCGACTCCGGCGTAGACATCGGCCTCTCGGACCTCGGGGTCCAGCCAAGCGCCAATGCAATTCCCAAAAGAACAAAGCCGATGACGGCGCTCGTGATCGGTCCTACAATCCCCATCCAGAATTCTGTCTTTGCGTCGGCGGCCTCCTTCTCAATCTGCGCGACGCCGCCAAGTGCGAACAGAGTTATTGATCTGACCGGCAGTCCGCGCGCTTTGGCCACTGCCGCATGTGACAACTCATGCGCGATGATGGCGGCAAAGAAGAGCACCCCCGTCACAATCGCTGATGCCCAGATCACGCCGCGTCCCCAGTCCGGATTGACCATTTGAAAATGACCCGCGAGCGAGAGCGTGATCAACAGCGCGATAAGGAGCCAGGTGTAATGCAACCCTATCTCAACGCCGAAGACGCGACCTAGCTTGATTTGCGCTTCCATATGCAACTCCTCTCAGCCCTCAAGATTGCAGGCTATCTGAACTTGTGACGGGCTTCCTATCCGTGACGAACCCCACTCGGTTCAGGAGCAACGCATTGAGCGTGACTGTTACCGTCGAGGCGCTCATCGCCAGCGCCGCCCATTCCGGGCGCAGCAGAACTCCCATCGAAGGGTAGAGCACGCCTGCCGCAACCGGGATCGCGATGATGTTGTAGATGGCAGCCCAGAAGAGGTTTTGCTTGATCTTTCCTCGCACCTTGCGGGCGAGTTGAATCGAGCGCGAGACATCCGCCGGATCGTTCTTCACCAGGACCACGTCCGCCGTCTCGACCGCCACGTCCGTGCCGGCGCCGATTGCTACTCCGACGTCGGCTTGAGCGAGCGCCGGAGCATCGTTCACTCCGTCACCGACCATGGCGACCTTGCGGCCCGCAGTCTGGAGTTCTTCCACTTTCTTAGCCTTGTCCGCGGGCAGCACTTCCGCGATCACCTGATCAATTTCCAGTTGACGGGCCACCGCTTCCGCCGTGCGGCGGTTGTCGCCGGTGAGCATGACGGTCTGAACGCCAAACTCGTGTAGCGCCCGCACCGCCTGACGCGCGCTGTCACGGATTGTGTCAGCGACTGCTACCACTCCGGCGACTTGGTGATCTACAGCTACATACATTGCCGTTTTGCCGTTCGACGTTAGCGTTTGAACGCGTGCATCGAGTCCGTCTGCGGCAACGCCTTCGCGTTCCATTAGTCTCTTGTTGCCGATCAAAACGCGCCGTCCCTCGACCCTCGCTTCAACGCCATGTCCTGGGATTGAATTGAAGTTCTCCGGTTGAGCCAACACGATGCCACGCGCTTTCGCGCCAGCTACGATTGCTTCAGCCAGCGGGTGCTGCGAAGGTTGATCCGCTGAAGCCGCTAACCGCAACAACTCCTGTTCAACAAATTCGTCAGACGCAATAACATCGGTGAGCGCAGGCTTGCCCTGTGTGAGCGTCCCAGTCTTGTCGAAGATCACCGTATCAATTCCGGCAGTTGCTTCGAGCGCTGTGGCGTTCTTGAAGAGCACGCCTTCGCGCGCTCCCTTTCCGACGCCTACTGTAATGGCGGTTGGCGTCGCAAGCGCTAAAGCGTCCGGGCAAGCGATCACCACTGTTGAGACGGCAGCGGTGAGCGCAAACAAGAATCCTTGTTCGCCTAAGAAGTACCACGCCGCGAAAGCCAACGAGCCGGAACCGAGTGCGGCATATACAAGATACTTACCGGCCTGATCAGCTAATCTTTGAGCGGGCGCTTTACTAGCCTGAGCGTTCTGCACCATCTGCACAATTCTTGAAAGCGCCGTGTCAGCGCCGACGGCCGTGGCTTTGAAGGTGAAGGCCCCCGTCTGATTGACAGTGCCTCCGATGACTTTGGCTCCTACGCCCTTCGCTACCGGGATTGGTTCGCCTGTGATCATTGATTCATCAACGTAGGAAGATCCTGAGATGACATCACCATCAACCGGCACGCGAGCGCCAGGCCGCACGACAATCTCGTCGCCCACTACTACTTCTTCAAGCGGAATCTCCGTCTCCACACCTCCGCGCTTGACGCGAGCGGTGGTCGGGGCCAGTTTCAAGAGCGCTTCAACCGCTTTACCCGTAGCGAAGCGGCTCCGCATCTCCAGCCAGTGGCCGGCGAGGCTGAAGCTGGTGAGCATGGCCGCCGCTTCATAGAAGACCTCGCCCGCGAATAGAAACGTCGCTGCGACCGAGTAGACGTAAGAGACCAGGATACCTAGCGCGATCAGCGTCATCATGTTCACCTCGCCAAGCCTGAGCGCGCGCCAGGCCGCCGAGATGAACGGCCATCCGCCCCACCAAACCACGGGCGTCGCCAGTAGGAAGCCAAACAAGCCCATCGAGAAACCGAAAGGCGGCATGCCAGGCAGACCGAGGCTTCGTCCAATGGGCGAAAAGAGGACCAGCGGCAAAGAAACGAGAGTCGAGATGATAAAGCGACGGAATAGGTCAGTGACCATCGCAGCGCCATGCCCGGCGTGTTCCCCGTGTCCGCCCTCCGCATGTTCTTCAGCCTTTATGGCCACAACGTGCCCGGGTTGTTCCTTAACGCCCACGCGCGGGTGGCCTTCCTGAGCAACTGAGCCTGGCCGGTCGTAGCACTCGCATTGATAGCCGCAGCGGTGCAGATGCTTCTCAAGGGCTTCCGGTGTTGTTGCAGAGGGATCGTAGCTGACGTGCGCAACTCCGCGCGTACGGTCAAGATGAATATCAGTGACTCCCGGAAGGCTGCCAAGATACTGCTCAAGTCCTGCGTACTCGGACGCGTCGTGAGCGTTCCTGATGTCGACCTCTATCACCGGAGATGAGCTTCGCCCGCTGCGTCTGTGATTATGGCTCATGACTGGTATCCTCGATCACCCATTTCGCCAACTGCCTCGGCCAAAAGTCGCTTAGATCAATGCCGTTGGACGCGTGTGGGACTGTGTTACATGTCACCACACGCGCTGCGCCTGCGGTCCGCAACTCGTGGTATGCATTGCCCGCGAATATGCCATGAACTCCAATGCACACAGCCGGCCTCATCTCAGCACGCTTGAGATAAGATACCGTCTCGATCATCGTGCGCGCCGTCGAGATGATGTCGTCCACAAGCACGGGCGTCCGTTCTCGCCATTGTTCGGTTTTTGGCAGCGATACTTCGACATCGCGATCTCCCCGACGAGACTTTTTCAGAACGACGTATGGAGCACGGGCGGCTTCTGCGACCGCTGTAACCCACTGCTCGCTCTCGCTGTCTGGGCCTACCAGGACCGGATCATTCACATTCTCGCGAATCCATTCCGAGACCCTTTGCGCCGCGTGCACCACCTTGCTTGGAATGGAATAAATCTCGCTCAAAGAACTCCTGCGGTGCAGATGCGGATCGACTGTCACCAGCCAGTCGATGAAACTCGACAAAAGGTGGGCGAAGTGGACCGAAGTAATCGCCTCGCCAGCGCGGAAGCGACGGTCCTGACGCATGTATGCGAGATACGGCGCGACAAGGCCGATCTTCGTCGCGCCGAGTTCCTTAGCAGTGGCGGCGGCGAACAACAAGGGGATGATCTTCTCGTCGGGCCGATCCAGCGTGCAAACCACGATCACTTGCCGCTCCGAGAGCTGCGTCTTTATACGCACGTAACTT
>DATMCM010000602.1:0-3665 GCA_035558335.1 Blastocatellia bacterium
CACTGTGTCGGTATCGCGACGTGAGAGTACGTCGACCTCTCCCGCATCGATCGAGCGGCTTACAAACGTCTGTCCGCTTGCGCCGTCTTTGGCAACCGAGAACATTCCCATAAACGCGTGGGCTACGTGGAGCGTCCCGTCGGGACCAGTGTTGAGATACAAAAGCACTGCCTGGCCCGGCGTGAACTTCGGCTGACCGAAGACTCGAATTCCCGATCCGCCGTCTGCGCCTCCAGGCTGCTTCAGGACGAGGGTCCGCGCCGCAAGCTCACCTTTGAGTATCCGATCAGTTCGCACCTTTACGTAGGTCCACACTTCTGAGTGTGAGTCATCCCAGGCGCTTATGACGGATCGGATCTTGCCCGTCACGATAACTCTCGAGCTGAGGATCAACTCGGTGTCAGAGAGCATCACCACCGATGTAGCCGAAGACGGAACTGGCAATGACAACAGTGCAAGAATCGGCAAGGCTATAAGCAATGACTTGCTTGGTAGGCGGTTCATCGTCTTAGAAACTCCTTTTTAGACAGATACCCGCGCTACACCAGCCCCGCTTCGGGTGAGGAAGCTAAGCGGAAGGCGATCAGCGCTATACAATGAAGAGGTCCTGGGCGCGTTCAACTTGTAGGGAAAGTCGATTGCGTTTGGGGCCGGGGAACTCTTGTAAAGAGGAACGAGTGCATTCAAACACGGCCGAAAGTGCGTGTCAAGAATTTCTTAAAGTGGCGATGTCGTGACTTCAGTTTTCCCTGAAATCTCAAGCGTCCTGGCGATTCAGCGGTGAGCTATCGGAGTTCGCCTGCCCATGGCGAAGCGCTCGAGTCGGAAATGCCTCCCGGCGAACGCCAAGCCCAAATCTAAGGCCTCTACCGCACGAGCAGCGGGTTTGATCGGCGATCATCCGGCGCATTCGACACCGTCACAACGTTGCCCGCCTTTGCCTTGACCTTTGCTCGGAGGGTTCCAGAACCCACAAACGTCGTGCGACGGGCGCTTCCATTTACTTCGACGACCGATCGATCGGTGAAGCCCGCGCCGGTAACTTCGATCAGTTTCTTCGTAAGCCGCGTCACCGTCGCCAGCACCGGCGCACCTGCCCCAGACACCAGCGATGCATTGAGCCGGTAGAAGCCCGTTGAATTGTTCGCGACCGCGCCAATTCCTATCACGTAGCGGCCGGTCAGCGGCAGCACTATGTTGAAGCGCGGATCGTTGCCGTCGTACTGATCGTTGTAGAAGTACTCTATGCCGGTAGCTGGGTCAGTCAGATTCATCTCCGCGTCCAGTCCCGATCCGAGCACCTCCGCGTCCAGGTCCAGAATTAAAGTCTGCCCCGCGTTCGCCTCGAAGCTGTAAAAGTCCACATCGCCTCGCTGGCCGACGCTCCCGAACATCGTTATTGGAAGGTCAGACAGGTGCTGGGCAGTGCTATCGTTGGGCTCCTGTTCCGCGAGATCAATCCCACGAGTGATGTTCAACAGATAATCGAATCGCGATGTGCCCAGGTTATCCGCGTCGGTGATCCCCGCAATCAACACCTGATCTGTGGGTGAAGTGAAGCGAATCAGAGGATCGTTGTTCTCGTCACCAACGTCGGAAGCCAGCAGGCTGCCCGAGGCATCGAATAGCGCAATGTCAGCGACGAGCTTTGACCGAGGCAATCGGGCGGCGAACGGCTCGACCGTGATCTGCTCGCCGGCCAACGCCTGAAACGAGAAGAAGTCGACGTCGCCCGCGAGGCGCACAACGCCAAAGATGTTGACCGGAAGTGAGACTCCCTGAGCCACTGGATCGTTCGGCTCGATCTCGTTGATGTCGCCACCGCCCGTGCCTAAGCTTTGGGATTGGGGTGCCGAGACTACCCGAAGCGTCTCGAACTTGCTGACGCGCTTTGATTGATTGCGGGCCGCGCGCAAGCTCTTCCCCGCGCCATTCGTTGAAGCGTCAGGAAATACGCGCTTGAACGCAGAATCGCGATCCAGCTCGGCAACAGGAGTCGTCCGGTTGTTCTGCCTATCGGCTGTGCCTGTGCGCCCTATCTTCAACGGCGCCTGGGAGTCCTGGGCGGGCGTGAGATTCGCGGCGAGAAGCATCGCAGCAAGAACTCCAGAGAATCTTCGGTGGTATCGCATTCGCATCGGTTTCCTCCGCACTCACATCCGCTTCGCTCATCCTGAGCTGATGTTGGATGAGCGACGCGGCCGGAGCGTTGACCGTTGGAAACTTTTCTGGAAGCAGTGCCGCGGAGGCGATGCTGGCGGGCGGGTTGTTGTTACGTGTCGAGATGTTCGGTGGGCGGGATGGTTTCCTCTTCGTCGTCGAGCAATACGTCGTCGATTTCATAAGGCAGGCTGGGGTCGCGCGGGATCGTCTCCGCGCCCCATCGTTGAGGCGCGGGCGACTGGCTGGTTAGCGGCAAAGTGGCGTTCGGGTCGCTCGCTTCCGGGGAGACGAGCTTTCCGCCGCTGACCTGAGCGACCACAACGGTGATGTTGTCCTCGCCTCCACGCTCATTTGCCAGGCTGATCAGCGCATCACACGCCTCCTTGAGCGAGCCGGCGCGATCCACTTCTGCGGTGATCTCTTCGGCGCGCACCTTGTTGGATAAACCGTCGCTGCACAGAACCAGAATGTCCCGGTCCCGCAGCGGTACGCGATCTACTACGACATTGACGCTCGGAGAAGCACCCAGCGCTTGAAGGATAACGTTCTTGTACGAATGGCGCTCGGCCTCTTCCTGGGTGATGTGGCCTGCCTCGACAAGCTGGCCAACCAGCGATTGATCGCGTGTTATCTGCTGCGCCTCGCCGCCTCGCACCACATAGGCGCGACTGTCTCCCACCTGGCCAAAGTAAGCATTCGTACCGTAAAGACCCGCGGCAGTGAAGGTCGCTCCCATCCCCGAGCACTCGGCGCGCTTAATGCTCATCTGATAAATGTAAAGATTGGCGAGCTCGAGTGAGAGACGCATCCGTTCGCTGAACGAGAACTTTGAGTAAGTCGGGCTGGCTTGTAGTTCGAGCATCCGATCTCGCACGCATTCCACGGCAAGCCTGCTTGCTACTTCACCCGCAAGCGCTCCCCCCATTCCATCGGTGACCGCGATCAACGCGCCGTAATGACTCTGGTTGAAACTGGTTAGGTTTCGCGTGGGCTCGCCGTCATTCAAATCCGGTTTCCAGGTGTCGGCCGTCGAGAGATTAAGGACAACGAAGTTGTCCTCGTTGCCGGGTCTGACCGCGCCCACGTCGGTCCTCGCGTAAACCTCTATATTGAATCCAATGTCTTCGGCCATACTAAGCCAACAACATATCTAGGGGATCTTCAAAAGTGACGCAGCCAACCCTTTCCAGTCTAGTGAACAGCATTCTTTTTCGGGTTGGCGGTGATTATGCTGTATTTTGAACTGAATCGCAATCTCGAAGCCAGAACCCGCGGCGGCAGAACCTAAGGTAACCTGCTAACCATATTCGTTACGATCTTCTAGCGGACTGAGGCGCAGATTAGATCGCTCTCAGCGCCCTATCAAGGTCCGCAACTATGTCTTCCACGTCCTCGATGCCTACCGAGATTCTGACCAATCCGTCCGTTATGCCTAGTCGGTTGCGCTCGACTTCCGGCACCGATGCATGGGTCATAGTTGCAGGGTGGGAAATCAAAGTCTC
>DATMCM010000603.1:0-6001 GCA_035558335.1 Blastocatellia bacterium
ATATCACACCACAACGCAAGGCCGCGCCACTCGCCAAAACGAGAATAGTACCGCCCGATCTTCTTATCGCTGGCTTTGCGACCGCCGTTGCGAGTGCGCTGGAATGTCCCTCGAACCCACGAATCCAACGCCAGACAGTCGTAGCGGCCTACGAGTTTCAACAGGTTCTCAGCCGCGTAGTCACCCACCCCTTTCACCTTCTTCATCTCGCGTTGCAAGTCAGGAGTCGACAAAGCGCTCGACGTCCACGACTCGACATCGAGTGAACCGCCGGCGACCCGCTCCGCCAGCTCTTTGAGATAGGGCGCGCGATAGCCGGCTCGGATAACGTCGCGATAGAAGCGCTCATTTTTGGACGCCATCGCTTCGGCGGTCGGGAAGGTTCGCTGTCCGTCGTGCGACTCGCGGCCAAGATTGTTGACCAGACCCTCGACCATCTTGTACGTGAGCGCCCACGAGCAGTTGGTCGTGCACATCGTTTTTACCAGATCTTCAAAGACAGTAGGCGACCGTAGCATGCGACCCGCGCCTGAGCCGGCTATCCACGCGAACTCGGGTTCGTGCGCAACCGCCTCGTAGAAGCTGGACATCTCGTCATCCAGGCGCAGCATATGCCGCACGTCACGAACAACCTGCGCTGTAGCCCGCTTGCCAAGCGCTCGCGAGGTCGCTTTAATCCCGTCTTTGCTGTTAAAGATTTTCACCTTGACCGGCTGCGCCGAACCCATGTCGAGTACGCGAGAAAGGATCCATCGCTCCTGATCGAGGTCGAACGGTGGAAGGTTGTACCAGCCATGACTGATTGCGGTGCGTTTGAAGCTAAAGCCCGAAGGCGTGGGGATCGAGATCTCCATAATCTTGTGGGCCTCTTGTTTCTCAACGATGCTGCGATCGCCCAGGTGGGTCCGCGGTTCAAATCAGATCTCTACGTCGAGGTCGATGAACTCGTCCGCCTGCTCGAGCTCGAAGTACTGATCGAACACCTCAACCGTTCGCGGCAGATCGATGTCGCTCGAATAGAACAAGTACTCGAGAAAACGCTCCTTGGCTTGCCGCTCGTCATCAACGACATCCTGCCCGAAGCCGCCCTGGGTTATGCTCACGATCATTCTGTTGCTCTCTTCTATCGCTGTCGCCAGATCGCCCGATGTCGATCGCGCCAGCAGCATCTCAAAGTACGCCGGCTTGAAGGTCACCACGTAATAGGCCTTCTCCATCTCCATCGGGCGGACCTCCTCAAGGCTTGCGGTATGAAGCTCGAATCACCGTCTTCACGTTTCCGCGGACATTGAAATCGCCCTCCAGGTCCACCGACAGTGGATCGCAGGCATGTACAAAATCATCCAGGATGCGGTTGACGACGTGTTCGTGAAATATCTTCTTTTCGCGATAGGCGTTGATATAGAGCTTCAGCGATTTCAGCTCGATGCAGAGCTCGTTGGGCACGTACTCGATTCTGATCGTTGCGAAATCGGGGAAATCCGAGAACGGACAGATCGCGGTGAACTCCGGGCAAGTAAAGTTGATTCGAATCTCTTTCCCTTTGTACTTGTATTCAAAGGTATCCAGCTCAGGTAGATCCATTGATTCTGGCGGCGTCTCTTCGACAACCAGTCCCGAGTGCTCCAGAACTTCGATCGTCATCGTTAGCTCCTTTCGCCCCTCCCGCTGTCGGGGGAGAGGTTTTCGACTGACCAGACGGTCAGGTTTCAGGAACTCGGCATTAGCCTCGTTCAGTTGAAAGCGTTAGAGCAGGAGTGTAACAGCGGTGCGGAATGCGCTTCAAACGTGTTCTCGCCGCTGTAGGGTCATTGATAATAGAAGGGCTCTCGTCGCTGCCGGTTGCTACGAAAGATGAAGCACAGTAACAGTCCGCTTACAAATCCCCCGATGTGCGCCATGTACGCGACGCCTCCGCTTTGGGCGAATTCGAAGCTTGACATGTATTGCTGGACGATTTGAATCACAATCCAGAAGCCGAGAACGATTACCGCCGGAAGCTCTATCGTCGTAAAGAAGAACCCGAAGAACACCAGATTGCGCACTCGATTGCGCGGAAACATTATGAGGTATGCTCCGAGCACACCTGCGATTGCGCCTGATGCCCCAAGCGAGGGGATTATCGATGTGGGGTCCGCGAAGATCTGCGCAAACGCGGCAACCAGTCCGCAAATTAAGTAGAACAACAGAAACCTGAAATGCCCAAAGTTGTCCTCGATATTGTCGCCGAATATCCAGAGGTAAAGCATGTTCCCCAGCAGATGCAGCCACCCGCCATGCATGAACATCGATGTGAGCAAGGTCAGATAGATTGGGTTAGGGCCGGGCGCTTCCGGAATGACAGGCTGCTCCCGCCTGCCAGTCCGCCTATCAATCGTTGGCGGAGCGCCCGGCACAACGACCGGCGCGGTCAGATCAGTCCCTGTGGTGATTTCGTGCGGGATTACGGAATAGCCGTAGGTGAATCGCTCACCTTGCGGTGTCTGCCCGGCCTGTTGAAGCAACAAGAAAACGGCGAGATTAATGGCGATGATCGTGTAGACGACTATGGGCGTCGTCAATCGGCCTTGATTGTCATCTCCGATAGGGAATAGCATTTAGCCCTTCCGTCCCGGGCAACGAGCAGCCATCAGAAGCCCGATACACGCAATCGGTTGCTTCGCCAGCTCCACGTAATAGTCATCTGCCGCTCCACTTCAACTTGCTGCGCAGGATCTCAAAGTAGTCGCGGTCCTTGGCCGAGACCGTGTTAAAAGTCTTAGGGCTTCTAACGATCTCGACGCGGTCGCCCGCCATAAGCGGCATGCCGGTCTGGCCATCCGAAGTCAGCATCACTTCCTCGCTGCCGGTCTTCAGTTGAAGCTTGATCTCGACATCATAAGGCAGTACTAAGGGCCGATTGGTCAAGGTGTGCGGGCAAATCGGGCAGATCGAGATGACTTCGGCGCCGGGAGCGATGATCGGTCCACCGGCTGAAAGATTGTATGCTGTTGAACCTGTCGGGGTCGCCACTATCAACCCATCGGCTCGATAGGTCGTGACATAGTCGTTGCCGACTGAACAGTCTATTTCGATGATACGAGCAAACGCTGACTTATTCACCACTACGTCGTTGAGCACTGACCCGGCGCCTACTTGCTCGCCTTCGCGCAACGCCTGCCAGTCGAGCATCATTCGCTCGACGACTTTGAAGTCACCGCGCGCAACAGACTCGAGCGCGGGTATCGCGTCGGCGACCGCAAATTCGGTGAGATAGCCCAGCGTCCCGAGGTTGATCCCCAGCACCGGAATGCCGCGTCCCCCGACCAGCCTGACCGTCGAAATCATCGTGCCGTCTCCGCCAAGCACTATGAGCAGGTCGCACCCCTCCGCGACTTGGTTGTCGGGGGTATGAAGCTTTCCGGGGATCGCGTTCCGGTTACTAACCGCGACGCTCAAGCCGCGAGTAGCACCCCATTCACTTATCTGCGCTGCAAGCTCAGCAGCACGCGGCTCGCCAGGTTTGGTGATGATTCCGAGACGCTGAGGCGGCTGGGGCATAAGAAGTGGCCAGTTGCCAGTGGTCAGTAGTTAGTGGTTAGTGGTTAGCCCTATTCCTTGCTTGAATCACCAACTGAAGGCCACTAACCACTGACCACTAACCACTTGTGGGCACCCAGAGCAACATTCGTCGGCTGACCTGAATGTTGTCGGGCTGAAGACCGATCTCGAACATGTCGTATTCGTTTGCCAGGGTCAGGTACTCGGCGTAAAGCGCTTTCAAGGCTCCGCTGGCTTCCTGCTCGATACGGCCGAGGTCCTCGTGCAACTCTGCTTCTTCCAGCGGGAAATCCTCGGTGTGAGCTCGTGATTCGGTTGTGCCAAACACTGCGCCCGCTAGCGTAGAGAACATGTCGGCGAGCCGGTTCTCGCTCTCGAAGAAGTGAAGCTTGTAAGAAATGAAACTGTCGAGGTTAAGGTTGTCGGAAATAAACCCCTTTGCAGATTGGGCTTCGCGGACTTGCTCTAGTTGCAGCTCGAACCGGTTCCGTAGACTCTTCAACTCCGGTTCCGCCCTCCCGAGAGCCGCCTCGGCGACTCGCCCGAGGAAGTCATCCAGTTTGTCGCCCGGCGCCGAGTACAGTCCGAACACCGGGTTGAAAAATATTCGAAGACGCTCCGTGCGTATGAGCCTGTCTATCAGCTCATCTCTGTACAAATCGAAGTCCGTCTTGTTGATGGAATAGTCGCCTTGTTTGTAACCCAGGCTCGCGTCGGGCTCCGGCGAGAGGGATCCTTCATCAAGAAGAGCCGCCGGTGAATCCCAGTCTATCGGAAGATCCGCTTCAGGCAGCCAGGCGGTGTAGTTGTGCTCCTCGGAATGGTTCAAGCCGGCGCGCAGGCTTCGAAAATTGATCTTGCAGTCGATGAGCGCCGCAGGACGATACACGAGCTGCCCGCCTTCAGGCGTCTCGCGAGGGCGAAACCAGGATTCGTCGACGCCTTCCACGCGCAATCTCTTTGTTGCTTGTCCGCTCATAGAGGGCGTTGAGGAAGGGGTTCCTGTTTGCTGCTATTGTTTCACAAGGCCTATTTGCATTGACCAATGGTCACTGATCGCTGGCGCCTTGCCCGGTTGCGGCGGCCTCTACCGGTTGAGGTCTTTCGGAGCGAAAGTACAGAATGCGACCGCAGTTTTCGCAGATGATCAACCGGTCGCCCCTGCGAACGTCGCTAAAGACCTTGGGGCGCACTTTCATTCGGCACGCCGCACAGATGCCGTCGTTGTTGACCGCGCTAAGCGCCTGGCCGCGTCGCGTGCGCACCATTCGATCGTAAGTCGAGAAGAGGTCAGGAGGAATTGCTTCACCGAGGTTCTTGCGGCGGGCTTTGGAGGCGTCGATCAACCGAATCGTCTCCTGGTGCTCCTTATCAAGAGCGGCAAGGCTTTGGTCAACTTCGGCGCGCATCCGTTCGACGTCTGGCGTCTTCAATTTGAGTTCGTCTTCGAGTCTCTCCGCCTCTTCCATTTGCTTGAGAATCTCGGTTTCGAGAGAGGTGATGTGCTTCCTGGCTGAGTCGATCTCGCGCAAGACCGCGGTATACTCCCGCTCGTTTGTTACGCGGGTCTTGTCTTGCTCAAACTTCTCGTGGTTTCGCTGAGTGGTAGCCAGGTCGGCTTCTAGCTGGTTGCGATTTTCGATGGCTTGCTGGTACTTACTCTTCAGATCCAGGAACTCGGCAGCTTGCCTGTTAAACTCGTTCTCCGTCTGATCCCGTTCTCCCGGTATCCTCAAAAGCCGGTCCGAGACTCGTTGTATCTCAATGTCGAGTTCCTGGAGCTCGATGAGCTGACTCAATTCAGGGCTCACTGAGTTCCTCCGTTTATTCTCAAGAACGAAGTCTACTACATCAAACCCCCATTCTCAAGCTGAGCAAACGTGGAGTGCGAGCGAGCGCCTTGATTGCTGGATTCTCAGCAGTTGAGTTAAGATTGTACTTGTGGCTTTCAGGTCTCGGCACAACGTGCTCGTCCAGCCATCACCAGCATCGGGAGGTCCGTATGAAAGTTTTGCTTCTGGTCGCCGCCACCATCACGCTCGCCGTTCCTGCCGTGTCCATGCAGTCCGACAAAGTAGGGAGCGAGCCCGATTCGGCACAGGCCAGCGAGAAGTTGGCAGCGATGCCACCGCTCAGCCTCAAAGACTTTGCGGGCAAAGCGATTCAATCGACCCAGTTCAAGGGTAGCGTGCTTGTGCTGGATTTCTGGGCGACGTGGTGTGGTCCGTGCATCTCCGAGATACCCACACTGAATCGGCTTCAAGAAAAATACGCCGACAAGGGATTGAAGGTAATTGGCGTCACGCTCGCGTCGGGTGAGCCAAAGGAAGTGAAACCGTTCATCACCCGAAACAAGATGAAATACACAGTTTTGATGGGCGACGACAATCAGGCTTATGACTTCAATCTGGTTGGATTCCCCACCACCTACCTGATCACGAGAGACTTAAAGATTTATCGA
>DATMCM010000604.1:0-2034 GCA_035558335.1 Blastocatellia bacterium
AGATGACGCAAACCGAGTTCTTCGTCGCTGCATAGCGTCGGCCGGCCCGATCTTCTCCGGCGAACATACCTTCGGCTTTGGCCGCGCGTGCCTGCACGAGCAAGCACGTCAAATCAGTTTCATGGTCCTGTCACCAACCACTCGGAGGTCGATCCTGCTAATCAGATCCGAACGGAGCACCTCGGCGGCGCTCATGGCGGCCATCGTCTGTCGCAACGTACTGATATTCGATCCGAGCGACACGATTCCACCCAGCACTAAGGCTATCGATCCGATGGCGGCGACCTGATTGGATCCGAATAGGCCGAGCATCAGAACGAGAGCAATGCGACGCCGCCGGCGATTGCCGCCTTAGAAACCAGAATAATCTTTCGGCATCTCTCGGAGACCTCGGCAAGCTCCTCGAGCCGCGCTTCGATCCGTGAAATCTCGTCGATCGGGTTGTCCTCGTCCATTAGATTCAAGATCAAGATCCGTAGATCACCAATGTGTCAGTTGTTCCGACATAGTCTCGCCCACTAAACGACGAGTCAAATTGTAGAGACCCGCTGCCTGCGCGTCAGGCTGCAAGATGCGACGAGAATGGGCGTTAGTGTGACGCGCAGCCAACGGCAAAACGGTCGCCAACATAATGTTTTCAATTACGTAGAGCCAGATAATTGCGTAAACGAGCGTCTTAGCGTATTGCGTAGAAAACGAGCAAGTCACCTGCACCAAGATTGGCTCGCAACTGCTTGGCTCGCTCGCCCTGATCTCCATATGCCAGATAATCGAAATCTGGATCAAGGTGCATGTGTCGCGGATGGAGATGATGTGGCAAATCTCGGCCATAATCCGAAATCAGCGGCGCAAGCGCGCCATAGGGCTTCTCCAATCCCGTGTGAACTTGACGACCTTCTGGAATTGCTACGTGAACGAATTTTCCGGTCTTTGAGTCAACGAGACCATTCCAAGAACCGCCGTTGAGGCTCTGGTCCGCGCCAACCCGACAAAGCAATGCATTCATTGGCGGACCCCCTTCCCACAAGGCCACTGCCGAAGAAAACGGCAGTCGCAAGCATCGAGCTCGATCTGCGATTCCAAGCGGTGAAGAATATGAAGTGGAATGAAAGGCCATCGGCCGTCATCAGTCGGGAGGTCGATGATAGGACCAATGATTCAAATAGTAAGTAAATAGTTTGGCGATTATTGCCCTCGCAGATTTGAGAAGCATTCACCAAGGTTGGGCTTGCTCCAAAAGCACCCTTGCCGCGATGCGTAGCCGCGTCGGTCATTGCGACAAATCAGAATATGGGCTCTTCCTTTTCGCAGGCTCGCAAAACGAAAAGAGACCGCCGACGGCCTGGAAATTCGAAATGAGCAACAAGATTGCTCAGGTTTCGCTCGACTTCGCCGGCACGGGAAGCATGTGTGCTGGCAGCAAAGAAGTTGACGCACATGGACGCGCAGTTAGCTGAAACAACAATCAAGACGTATTTGAATGAAATCCGCAGCCGGCTCGATAGGGCGGCCGGGATATCGCGCGCGGCCGATGCCTGTGCGAGTGCGGGGTTTCATGAGAAGGGCCTGGAAGTCGCACTCGACATGGAGCAGCTCCTCTATGAGGCAACGACGCTGCTCAAAGCGACGCGATTTCATCATCCTTCTAGGCGGCACAGCTATGACGTGGCCATGCGCCTCGCGCGCGCAGGCGAACTTGTCCGCGCATTGGCTGACGCAGTGTTTTCAAACAGGGGAGACCATGTCTGCATTCATCTGCAGTGCCTGCGGCACACAGTATCCGCCGAGTGACGCTCCTCCGGCTCAGTGCCCCGTCTGCGAAGACGAGCGCCAGTACATCCCGCCCGAGGGCCAGTCGTGGACAACACTCGAGCGGCTCAGGATTTCGCACCACTCAGCACCGGCGGCAGCTTCTGCGGTTCCTTGAGGTGCCAAACCTCGGCTGCCAGATCGTGGCGACGTAGCGTGACGCGGAACAAGAATCGGACCCCGGTCATGATCCGATTGCGATTGCAGATGCTCGTACCGCTCTCG
>DATMCM010000605.1:0-7184 GCA_035558335.1 Blastocatellia bacterium
GAGATGAAGCTGCCGCCCTGCCATGCACTGTTTCAGTTCTACGTATCTGACGGAAAGCTTTCGTGCCAACTCTATCAACGCTCGGCCGATGTATTTCTGGGCGTCCCGTTCAACATCGCGTCCTATGCACTGTTGACAATGATGGTGGCGCAAGTGTGCGGGCTCGACGCCGGCGAGTTTGTGCATACGTTCGGCGACGTGCATTTGTACTCGAATCACATCGAGCAGGCGAAAGAGCAGCTTGCCCGTGAACCTGGTAAGCTTCCGAGGATGAAGATCAACCAGGACGTGCGATCGATCTTCGAGTTCGACTATTCCGATTTCGAGCTTGTCGGCTACCAGCCTCAACCTCACATCAAAGCCGAGGTCGCGGTGTGATCATCTCATTGATCGTTGCGATGGACGAACAAAGCGGGATAGGGAAAGCCGGGACGCTGCCCTGGCGATTGTCTTCGGATCTCAAGCGATTTCGCGAACTGACGATGGGCCATCACATCATCGTCGGGCGCAAAACCTTCGAATCGATCGGCAAACCGCTGCCCGGACGACAGACGATCGTCGTCACTAGAAACGAAGCTTACAGTCCCGAAGGTTGCTTGATCGCACATTCGGTCAAAGACGCAATTGAATTAGCGCGCGAGCGAGGGGAGACTGAGGCGTTCATCTGCGGAGGCGCGGCCATCTACG
Source organism: Blastocatellia bacterium (assembly GCA_035558335.1). Taxonomy (GTDB): domain Bacteria; phylum Acidobacteriota; class Blastocatellia; order UBA7656; family UBA7656; genus Onstottus_B. The sequence continues at coordinate 688 of DATMCM010000605.1, forward strand.
CCGAGGCGATTGCTGCGGCCGATCGGTTGTATCTCACGCGGGTCCACGCTACGGTCGACGCCGACGTGTTCTTTCCGGAGTTCGATGAGCAGGCCTTGATCGAGAAGGAGCGCTCGAGCCATGCAGCCGATGAAAAGAATCAATATCCGTTCACGTTCAAGCTGCTTGAGAACTGACTGGGAGCGCAGCCGTCCCGGCTGCTGTTTGTAACTATCCAATGATCAACCTGAGAATAAAGCTTCTCCATGCTGATATACCGATGCCCCGCTACCAGCACGAAGGCGACGCGGGACTCGACCTTCCAAGCCGCGTAGACGTCACCATCGAACCGGGCGAACGCTCGATAGTGCCAACGGGCATCGCCGTAGCGATTCCCAGCGGCTACGCAGGTTTCGTGCTGCCGCGAAGCGGACTTGCCGCGCGCCACGGCATCGCGCTTGTGAACTCGCCCGGGCTGATTGACGCGGGTTACCGCGGCGAAGTTGCAGTGGTTATGATCAACACTGACAAGCACGAAGCGTTTCATATAAAACGGGGCGACCGTATCGCACAGTTGGTCCTTCAACACGTCGTTGAAGCAACGACTGTTAACGTAGAGGAACTGGACGAGACCTCGCGCGGAGCTGGCGGCTTCGGAAGCACTGGCAGGTCGGACGAGCGCGGGTAACCAGCGGATTGACAGCAGCTCGGTTCAATGAACAAAGGAGAGCGGAATGGGTTGGAATGAAGATGAAGACACAACCATCTACAAGGTTGTGGTGAACCACGAGGAGCAGTACTCGATATGGCCTGAGTCCAGGGAGACCCCTCTTGGCTGGACGGACGTTGGCAAGGTGGGAACCAAAGCCGAATGCCTGGCCTACATAAAAGAGGTTTGGACTGATATGAGGCCGCTCAGCCTTAGTAAGAAGATGGAAGAAGACGCGAAACAAGAAGGCTAGAGTGCCTGACCGCCGACCGCAGTAGTCGGCAAAGCGCAGTCGGGAAATCCGGCGCCGTACTTTTTATGGGCCGGCTCCGTTAGCACCTGGAATCGATCACTTCCGGCTTATCGGTCTCGTCAGCACCTCTTACGCTCCCGAGCTGCTGACCTCCTGACCAAGCAAACAATGAAGCTTCACACCTTAGCCAGCGTAAGCCCCTTCTGGTCCTGATACTTCCCTCCTCTGTCGCTGTAGCTTGTTTCGCAGTCCTCATCCGACTCGAAGAATAGAATCTGAATAAAACCCTCTTCTGCGTAAAGCCTCACCGGCAGGTTCGCCGCGTTGTACAATTCAACGACCAACCTCCCACACCAGTTTGCTTCCAGCGGCGTAGTGTTCGCCATCAAGCCGCATCGCGCATACGTGCTCTTGCCGATCGCCAACGCGGTCACTCTTCGCGGGATCTGAAATCGCTCAATCGTAACTCCCAGCGCGTATGAGTGTGGTGGCAGCAGCCAGTAATCCGAACCATCTTCTGCGCTGCGGATTGGTACGTCCAAAAGACTGTTGGGATCGAAGTTCTTCGGGTCGATCTCGGTCCCGGTTACCGGGGAAAAAACCTTGAACTCGTCGCGCGCCAATCGGCAGTCGTATCCGTAGCTCGAAAGCCCGCAGCTTATGATACGGCGATCTTCCACTGTCCTAATGAGCTTCTCTTCAAACGGGTCGATAAGCTTCTGCTCCCTGCACATCTGTTTGATCCAAACATCCGACTTGATGGACATCGTGCCTCCGGTGTTAATCGAGCGAGGAATTTACCGGTCGCGATGAGGCAAGTCAAACAGGCTCACAAACACGCCGCCGATGCTTTTCGAGCCAACCCGATTTGGCTAAGATGCTCGTATGCCGGAGCGCTCACCCGAGAACGTGCGTCGACTGCTCGAAGGTCAAGTCGCAAAAACGCCAGACAAAGTGTTTCTGCTCCTCGAGTCCGGCGAGCGTGAGTTCACCTACCGCGAGTTTGACGAGGAGGTGAATCGAGCGGCGAACGCGCTCGTCGAGCTTGGCGTGAGCAAGGGTGATCGGGTGAGCCTGCTGCTTTCCAACCGCGCGGAATACCTGACATTTTATTTTGCCTGCTTCAAGCTTGGCGCATGGGCTGGTCCGGTGAACTCATTGCTCAAGTCTCAGGAGATCGAGTTCATCGTCACGAACAGCGAGTCGAAGGTCGTCGTAACTGAGTCGTCGCTTTATCCACGGATCGATCAAGCACGGTTGCGTATCAACTCCATCGAGAACGTTCTCGTCATCGACGACCCTGGTGGTGAGTGGTCAGTAGTCAGTGCTCAGTTGGACGCCGGCAACAAACCTCGGCAACCGAAGGACCGTTCGAGTTACAACGACTCGGACCGTCAACTGGCCACTGATCACTGGCCACTGACCACTCCTCAAGACGAAGCGGTCATCATTTACACATCGGGGACGACCGGCAAACCAAAAGGGGTGTTGCTCACTCACGGCAATTTACTCTGCAACGCAAAGCAGATTGCCGAGTGGCTTCGGCTGACCGAGGAAGATCGCTCGCTGATGATAATGCCGCTGTTTCATGTCAACGCGCTGATGACTACTTGCCTGGCTGCGTTATGGGTCGGCGGAAGCGTGGTGCTCGCGCCGCGTTTCAGCGCATCACGGCACTGGGAGACGGTCTCTAAATACGATGTCACTTACTTCGGATCGGTTGCAACGATGCTATCAATGTTGAACAACTCTTATCCGAGAGGCACGCCGCCAAACACAGACCTGAGCCGCTTGCGATTCGCTCTTTGTGGTTCCGCGCCGGTGCCCGTCGAGGTCTTAAAGACCTTCGAATCACTGTTCAACTGCCCGGTTATTGAAGGGTACGGTTTGTCGGAGTCGACTTGCCGGGCGACGTTCAATCCGCCTGACGCCGGACGGCGCATCGGGTCTATAGGGTTGCCGATCGGCAACGAAATTAAAGTCTTCGACGATAACGACCATGAGCTTGCCGTCGGCGAAGTTGGAGAGCTCGTATTGCGCGGGCCAAACATCATGAAGGGCTACTACAAGAATGAAGCAGCGACTCGAGAGGCGTTTCGCTCGGGCTGGTTTCACACCGGCGACCTCGGGTCTCGCGATCGAGACGGGTTCTTTTACGTCGTGGACCGAAAGAGCGACATGATCATTCGAGGGGGCGAGAACATTTATCCGCGCGAAATTGACGAGGTGCTCTATCAACATCCGAAGGTGCAAGACGCCGCCACTGTTGGGGAAAAAGACGACTTGTATGGCGAAGAAGTGAAGTCGTTCATCGTGCTGCGAGGAGGACAGCAAGCTACCGAGGAAGATATTCTGAGTTTTTGCCGCCAACGATTAGCTGACTTCAAGTGCCCGAAGTCGATTGAGTTCCTGAGCGAAATCCCGAAAGGCCCAACCGGCAAGCTGTTGAAGCGCAAACTACCGAGGCGAAAATAGTAATCCGGGATCTAAGAGAGTTGAGCTGTTATCTCTGAGAAGTGATTGACAGTTCTTTCCTGGTCACGAAGCAGCATAAGGCTTTACTTCATCTGGATCCAAACAAGCCACGCTATCCAACACGCGAGCGCAACAGACGCGAAGAACAGCGCGCCGCAGGCGACCATCTCCACGAATCGGAATCTTCTCGAGCTGCCCAGTGCCGGATGCCGGGTCTCAGCCCACTCCAGAGAGGTAGCGATCCCCAAAGACAAGACGTACCACACCAACACGCCCACGCTCAAACCACAAAATGCAGCGACTAAGTACACTGGTTCTAATCTCCCGCGCGGACGCCGACCTGAAAGGATTAACCTCGGGCCAGCAAACGAAGTTGCTTCGGCGTCATCAGCCAAACCAACTGACCGTGCAGCGACGGCACGGTCTCAACAACATTAATGCAGCACGCGCTGCCTTTCTTGAGGTCGATCGAAGACTTGTTGTTGGCTTGGACGATCTTCGCCAACATCTCTCCGAGATCGGGTTGATGACCGACCAATCCAACAGACTCAACACCGGTGTGACTCTTAATCTCGGCAAACAACTGGTCCACCGATGCGCCCGGCGCAAGATTGTCAGTTTGCACGATCTCCTTCTTGCTTATTCCGAGCGCGTCGGCGACGATTTCTGCCGTCTCCGTGGCACGTACAAGCGGGCTGGTAAGCAGCAGGTCCAGCTGAACGCCTAGTTTGCGCAGCCCGCGAGCGACCTCGCGCATGCGGTCACGCCCCTCCGAGGTAAGGGTGCGTTTCTCGTCAGTAAAGTCATTCTTCAACCCAAGTTGCTGAGCCAGGCCGTGTCGGATGAGGTAGAGTTCCATGTAGGTGCTCCGATCTTCTGAGCGACTAGTGATTATAAGGTATCGATTAGACTCAGTCTACGCGCAGGTCGAGATGGCTGGGTTGGGCCGCTCATCCAGCGGGGATTAATCCGGGTCTAGGTTCTTGTTCACTGACCTCTGCCCAAGGTAAACTCGCCGTCAACGAAGGTTCGATGAAAACGGAATGACACTCAACTCGAAACCATTCTACTTGGGACGCGTCCTCGGCATTCCGATTCGGGCGCACTATAGCTGGCTTCCCGTCTTCCCTTTCTACGCGTGGGCAATCGCATCGGGCTTGCTTCCGCGCGAGGCGCCGGGTCGCAGCTCTTACGAATATTGGACGCTCGGCCTTCTGACGACAATGCTCTTGTTTGTGTCGGTGCTGGCACACGAACTCGCACACGCTTTGATGGCGAGGGCCGAAGGGCTGGGCACGGGCAACATCACCCTTTATATGTTTGGCGGGCTCGCATCGCTTAACGGCCAACCTGCCGAGCCTTCGTCCGAGTTCAAGATCGCGGTAGTTGGTCCGGCTGCGAGCTTTCTGATCGGCGCACTCTTCTTTCTAACCGTTGAGCTGTTCCTTCATGGCACGACTCATCGAGCGCTTGGACAAGTTCTTCGCCATCTCGGATTGGTGAACTGGTTTCTGGCAGGCTTCAACATACTGCCTGGATTACCGCTCGATGGCGGACGGGTACTACGCGCGGTGCTGTGGCGCTATAACAAGAACTTTCGCGCGGCGACTCAGATCGCGGTTCGCTCGGGACTAATGATCGCGATTATGTTGGTCGCCTGGGGCGTTTACTACTTCCTGAGAGTCGATTGGGTTTTTGGGATGTGGATGGTCACGATTGGTTTGATCGTCGGGCTGATGCTGGCTACAACCGAAGGGCGCCGTGGCTTGTGGCGCGTCAAGCGCGGTACAGTTGAAGACGTGATGAGTCAGGACGTAGTTCAGATTCCACCGACTATGAAGATCCCCCATTTCATCAACAAGGTTCTGAACAACAATCATCACACGAGCTTTCCGGTCGTAGACGACAGAAGGCTTCATGGCATGTTGCTACTCGAGGAGCTGAAGAGAGTGCCGCGAGAAGACTGGCCGAAGCTCGAAGCGCGCGATGTTATGCGGCCCGTCGATCCTTCTATGTTTGTGAACTCGGACGCGACAATCGAGCAAGCGCGGCATTGTTTGAAATCAGGAAAGCTCGAACGCGCGGCAGTGCTTGATGTTAACGGATGGATCGTTGGCTATGTGAGCGCTGGAGATTTGGGACCAGCAGGAACCGGCTAACGTCCGTTGCCAAACTACCACACAAGCCGGTAAACGACCTGACATCCTTCAATGAGCCTTGGAGTCAGCAGAACGATTCTTCTTGAGGTAGGCGTTCAATCCCGCATACAGCGAAGCCGCCACGCGTTCGCGAAATTCCACGGTTAGCAACAGCGCTTCGTCCTTTGGGTTGGAGAGGAACGAGACTTCGGCAAGCACGCTCGGCATCGACGCGCCTAGCAGCACTACGAACGGCGCGTGCTTCACTCCACGATTGGCAGCCGTGCGCGGAGATTGAGCGCCGATGCCTCGCACGAGTCCCGACTGAATGTACCGCGCAAGCTCACGCGACTCAGCTACGCGATTGCCCATGGTCGTAACGCTTGCGAACATCGCTTGAACGGGTTCCCCCGATTTCGAGCTCGCCAGCGTCGCATTCTCGCGAGCCGCCGTCTGCAAGTCCTCGGCGGGAACGCGGTCGGGACTGACGAAATAGGTTTCCACGCCCGACGCGACCCGTGACTGACTGGCGTTTGCGTGAATCGAGATGAACAGGTCGGCGCGTCGCGAGTTGGCAATCGCGGTTCGCTCCTCGAGCGCCACGAAACGATCCGATTCCCGGGTCAGGATCACTTCGACGTCAGGATAGCTGTGTTTGATGTAGCCCCGCAGCCTTCTCGCTACGTCCAGCACCAGGTCCTTTTCGCGCATTCCTCCCGCGCTGATCGTACCCGTGTCGTGTCCACCGTGACCCGGGTCGATTACGATCCTATGGATCGGTGTTTCCGTAACTTTGGAATCAATCTTTGCGCCGAGTGCTTTGGCCAACGCGTCGGCTGGGTTAGCCGTAAGCGTTGAGCTTCGTGCATTTGGAAGGGGGACTATCGGATCCGTGATCTCCGGCAAAGACGTGAGCGAGTTACGATCAATTGCAATCGACCTG
>DATMCM010000606.1:0-3160 GCA_035558335.1 Blastocatellia bacterium
GCCCCCAAGGACTGTCGCCGCGACGCGCGCCGGTAAGAGCGGAAGGCTCATCCGCTCGACCAGCGTGCGGCTTGCGATAGGCAAGTGCGGATCGAGCTGTTGTACCTCTCCGCGAACCAGAGCGAGCACTTGCTGCGGATCGCCAAGAGTGCGAACGATGACGATCGTCGACCCCGAGTACGACTGCCACAACGACCGAGAGATGAAGGGTTTCGGATCTTCATTCAGGCCGGCGTACTTGCCATCTTGCACGACGCCGATGATCTGCCTCATCGGCGCATCCGGACCGCCCGTACGAAAGCCTTTGCCGATCGGGTCTTCGTCGGGAAAGAAGCGTCGAGCGAAGGCTTCGTTGACGATCGCCACTCGCGCCGCCTTGTCGTCATCCTGGTCGGTGAAGTCGCGCCCACGAATCAGCCGCGTCTCCATCGCCTGAAAGTAGCCGGGGCTCGCCCGATTGAACATCGCCACCGGAACATTGGCCACGCGCTGCGGCACCTGTCCTTCGAGGTAAACCCGTTCTCTCGAGAAGTGGAGATCGACCGGTGCCATGTCAGCAAGACCGGCGAATTGTACACCCGGCAAGCCCTGCACGCGTTCGAGCAGGCGCTTCTGAAACTCCCTGCCGCGGTCTTCGTCGTATCCTTGCAAACGCAGATCGAACGATACTTCGGCGGCGCGCTCAGGAGTGAACCCGAGACTGATCGTTTGCGCGTTCTTCAGCGCGCGCATCATCAAACCGCCGCCGATCAACAGCACCAGCGACAACGCAATCTGAAAAACGATCAAGCTGTTCTTCAACCACGAGCGGCTATAACCACCGAATGAAAACTCATCCTTCAAGGCAGGCACCAGATCCGTCTTAGTCGCTTGCCACGCGGGCAGCAGGCCAAACAGCACGCCGGTCGCGAGAGAGATCAATAAAGTAAAGATGAACACGCGATAGTCCATGTGAGGATCAAACGTAACCGGAACGTCGATCGGCGACTTGAACGCCGCCACCAGCGCCACCAGCCGAAAAGCGAGCAGCAACCCCAGGGCTCCTCCGCAGCAAGCCAGCAACAAACTCTCGGTCAGCAGTTGCCGTATCAGTCGCGCTCGGCTGGCTCCGAGCGACAGACGCACCGCGATTTCACGACGCCGATCGGCGGCGCGCGCCAACAACAGGTTCGCCAGATTGGTGCAAGCCAGCAAGAGCACTAAACCGACTACGACCATCAACAATCCGGCGAAGCCCATCACCGGACCGCGCATTGCGTTCCCGATCAAGCCCGGCGGCGAGAGAGTAATACGCTTGCCCTCGTTGACATCCGGATACTCGCGCTCGAGTTCCAGGGCGATTGCGTTAATTCCTGTTTGCGCCTGGGCCATGCCGATCCCCGGCTTGAGACGGCCCTGTATAAAGAGGTTTTCTACTCCTCGATCATTCAGCCATTTGCTCCCGGTTTCCAGTTGTTCCTGCATCGCGACTGAAAACCACAAGTCCGGAGATGAGACGACTTCAGTGCCAAAGAATCCTCGTGGCGCAACTCCGATGATCGTGTAGCTGCGGCCGTTCACGATCACGTCGCGCCCAACCGTGCCTGGCTCGCCGCCGAAACGCTGTTGCCAGCATTTGTAGCTCACCACCGCAACCGGGTGCGCGCCCGGCGCCTGGTCGTCGTCCAACGAGATCATCCGTCCCAGCGTCGCGGTCACTCCAAGCGCGTCGAAGTAATTACCGGTCACCTCGAAGCCCCACATCCTTTCGTTGATGCCATCGTGGCTAAGGCTGACAGGCGTGAAGCGATATCCGATCACGTCGGAAAACACTTCGTTCCGGTCGCGTAGATCTTTGTAGTTTGGATATGAGAAGGCCGGAAAACTATGGTTCGGGCTCGTGTTGTTAAACGCCACAATCTGCCCGGGATTTGCAACGGGCAACGGCCGCAGCAGCGCGGTGTTGATCAGGCTGAAGATCGCTGTGTTAGCCCCGATGCCCAGCGTCAACGACACCACCGCGACTAAAGTGAACCCGGGACTCTTGCGCAGCAGGCGCAAACCAAACCGGATGTCCTGTGAAAGATCACCAATCATATTTCGTCTCCTTCAAGGTAGTGGCCGGTGGTCGGTGGTCGGTGGCCGGTGGCCGGTGCTCGGTGGTCAGTGATTTGCCGGTCACTGCCTTTCATTAGTTGACCACTGACAACTGACAACTGACCACCGGCCACCGACCACCCTTCACTCGCACCGGAGCGCCACAATCGGATCAACCTTCGAAGCTCGCCGGGCCGGCAGGTAACAAGCTGCCAGCGTGACCAGCAGCAAGCCAAGAGCAACCAGGCAAAACGTCACAGGGTCAGTCGCCTTTATTTCATAGAGTTGACCGGCTAGCAAGCGTACCAGTACGAATGCCGCCGCCATACCGATGGCTAAACCGATGAGCGCCGGCTGCATCCCTGGCGAATGGCCAGCGCAAGCACGTTTCGTTGTTGTGCACCCAATGCCATGCGAATGCCAATCTCCCGCGTGCGCTGATTGACTCCGTAAGACACTACTCCGTAAAGCCCGACGACGGTCAACAGCAGCGCGGTTGGACTCCGAGAAGCGGAAACAGATTTACCGTCACCTCAACCCTCCCGATTCGCTCAGGATCGGCGTCGCCGGTTAGGTCAGCCAGGTTGGACTGGAGCGCAGCGATTTGAAAGAAGGAGGTTGTGGTCGCGCGCCACTCAGTTAAATCGGAATTGGCTGGCGGGAATTCGTGAAGCCCGAGTTGATAGGCGGGATTATCCATCCATAGCATAAACAAACGATCAGCGCGTTCGAAGCCGAGCGGTCGAAGCAATACGCCGTTGATCAGGCTGAAGATGGCAGTATTCGCGCCGATGCCCAAGGCCAGCGTCAGCACGGCAATCACGCTGAAGCCGGGGTTGCGACGCAGCATGCGGATACCGTAGCGCAAGTCCTGCCGTAAGTCTGTCGTCAAGTTCTTTCCTCCTGCTCCAAGGACTACAGGTTCTCGAGTCATCGCGTGTTCAACCTGCCGCAGTTGGCGCGCGAGCCATTCGCGATCGCTCAACTCGGCGAGCGCCGCTCGCGAAGCTTGCACATCGGTCGCGCCACCGGCTTTCAATTCCGCGTAGCGGTCTTCGAGGTGCTGGGATAATTCCTCGACGAT
>DATMCM010000607.1:0-10078 GCA_035558335.1 Blastocatellia bacterium
ACCTCAAGTGCCGGTAGTAGGCTGCGTGTCAAGATAGGTTCATGATTCGACGGATTGCATTCCAAGTCCCAGTTTTGATCACACCCGCTTACGGCTCGTGAAGACTTTTCTTCATGCGAGGCTCCCAGGTCAGGCTTTAACTCCTAAACATCACTTGTCTTTCCATTCCGGGATTCTACCCGGAGTCCACGGAGCGCCGGCGGCCTCCATCGCCTTCTCGAGTCTCGCCAGGTCGCCCTCGATCAGCGCGCGCAGACGCGCGAGCACTTGGTCGAACTCCGCAGCCGCGGCCGCATACTGGTCGATCTGCGTCTGAGTCGGCCGCTGAGTCGACATTCGCTGCCCGCCCACGATGGTGCCGACCAGTTCGGTGATCGACGCAGGCAAGTTTTCTTGCCGCGCTCGAAGCGCCTGATCGCCGCGAAGCGCTTTGATGATTTCGTTGGTCTTCTTGTCGATCGCGGCGGCCTCGTCCGTTAGCCTGGCTTCCGCGGCCGGCGTCTCGAGCAACGCACGCTTAATCAAACCAACCCGCGTCTTTAGCTGATTGGCAGTCTCCGATGCGCCTGTCACTGCGCGTTGCAGCCGCGCCACCTTCTGCTGAAACTCCACAAGTGCCGCGCGGTCCGCCGCTGACATAGATGACTGACCCTCGACGTAGACCGCGAATTCCTGTGGCCCAGCGAGGTCGGTCGTGACGCCGTTGACTCGCTTGGACAGTGTAACCGTGAACTTGCCTGGCATTACCAAAGGACCGCCCGGCGGGTCGCCAAAGATTTCTTCTTCGAGCTCCGGCGGACGAGTCGCAAGAACCGCCGCCGGATAACGAAGGTCCCAATTGACGCGATTGATGCCTGGCGTGACGGGGGCATTGAGGCGGCGCACCACGCGACCGGCGGCGTCCTTGACGGTGAAGAACAGCGATGGTGCTTCTTCTTCCTCTTCGGCACTGAGCTGTTGCATTGGCGGATACTGAATCGTTGCCCCCTTCTTCTCGGCTTCCTTTTCCGCGTCTTGCCGCTTCTGTTTTTGAGTCTTTGGTGTTTCTTTCAAATAGTAAGTGAACGTTGCGCCGAACGGCGGGTTGTCGGCGGTGTAGAACGACTCGCCCTGGAACGACTTGCCTCGTCCTCCAAGCGGTTGAGCCTGAATGTACATCATCGCGTCCTTGACCGGGAACAGCGCACTCTCTTGACCAAGCAATTCGGGCTTGAGCGTGCGAAGCGGCGTATAGTCGTCGAGGATGTACACGCTGCGGCCAAATGTTCCGACTACGAGATCGTTTTCCCGCTTTTGAATCGCGAGATCCCTAACCGAAATCGTCGGCATTCCTCCCTTGAGCTGAATCCATTTGTGCCCGCCGTCGATGGTGAAGAACACTCCAAACTCGGTTCCGGCGAAAAGCAGGTTCGGGTTGATGTGGTCCTCTGCGAAAGCAAGAAGCGGATGATTGGAAGGCAGATTGCCCTTGATTGAAGTCCACGAACGGCCCCGATCGGTGCTCTTAAGCAGGTAGGGAGCGAAGTCGCTGCGTTTGTGATTCTCGAACGCCGCGTACACCGTGCTCTCATCGTGCTGCGAAGCCGCGATGCGCGAGACATAAGTCATATCCGGCACGCCCGGGAAACTCTCGATCTTGCGCCAGTTCTTGCCGGCATCCTCGGTCACCTGAATCAAACCATCATCCGTTCCGATGTAAATCAAACCTTCTTTCTTTGGCGATTCGGCCAGCGCCGACGAATTACCAAACGGATCGGTGGACTGGTGCTTTGCTACCGCGTCGGGGCCCCAGATCTTGCCCATCACCGGGAGTTTGTTTCGATCGAGCCCGCGCGAGAGTTGACCGCTGACCGCGCGCCAGGTATCGCCTCGGTCGTCGCTGCGAAAAAGCTTATCAGCGGCGAAGTAGAGCCTTGTGTGCGAGTGCGGGCTGATTATGAACGGCGAGTCCCAGTTGAATCGAAGCGCGTCTTCGCCGCGAGCGGGCGCAGGTTGAATGCCCATTCTTTCGCCGGTGCGTTTGTCATAACGCACGATCACCCCGTATTGAAGCTCCGCGTAGATTGTGTTCGGGTCTTCGGGATCGACCTGTGTGCGGAACCCGTCGCCGCCCTGTGTGACGAACCAATCCGAGTTAACGATGCCGGATACGCTTCGAGTGCGCGAGGGTCCGCCCAGGCTGTAGTTGTCTTGCAGACCGCCGTATACGTTGTAGAACGGAGTCGAGTTGTCGGTGGTCACGTCGTAGAATTGACCGATGGGCATGTTCGAGAAGAAACGCCAATTCGCTGCGCGATCGTAGCTCTCGTACAAACCGCCGTCACAACCCACGCGATAGTGATTCGTGTTGACCGGATCGATCCAGATGACATGATTGTCTACGTGCTTTGACTTCTCGCCGAGCGGCCGCAGCGTTCGTCCTCCGTCGTCAGAAACCTGAAGAAAAACGTTCATTACGTATATTCGATCGACGTCCTTAGGATCCGCTGTAATCTGTCCGTAGTACATCGCTCCAGCATCGAACGGGTTGCGCCGCTCCCAACTCCCGCCGCGATCGGTCGAGCGAAAGATCCCGCCCTTTCGATCACCGGCTTCGATGGTGGCATAGACGACGTTTGTATCCACCGGTGAAACCGCAAGACCGATTCGACCCATGTCTACATTTGGAAGCCCTGTTTTCAGTTTGTTCCAACTTGCGCCCGAATCGGTCGACTTGTAGATCGCGCATTCGGGGCCGCCGTTGATCAATGTCCACACGTGGCGCCGTCGCTGGTACGAGGCCGCATACAACGTGTCCGGATTCTGCGGGTCGATCACGACATCGGTTACGCCTGTGTTCTCGCTGATCGAAAGAATATTCTTCCAGGTCTTGCCGCCGTCGGTGGCCTTGAACAGCCCTCGATCTCCGCCTGGTCCCCACAACGGGCCTTGCGCGGCGACATAGATGTGATCCGAGTTGCGAGGGTCGATTGCGATTCGCCCGACACGCTCGGATGCTTTGAGCCCCATGTTCTTCCAGGTCTTGCCGGCGTCGTCCGAGCGATACACGCCGTCTCCGTACGAGACGCTTCGCTGGCTGTTGTTCTCACCAGTGCCCACCCAAACGGTGAGCGGGTTTTTTGGATCGAGAACGACCTCGCCGATCGAGTACGAGCTTTCGTTGTCGAACACCGGTGTCCAGGTGATGCCCGCGTTGGTGGTTCTCCAAACGCCGCCCGAAGCCACGCCGACGAAGTAACGACTGAAGTCACTGGGATCGACCGCGATCGCAATGATCCTCCCTCCAGTGGTCGCAGGCCCGATGGATCGAAGCTTCAGACCTGCGAATGTTCCGGATGACATGACGTCTGGCTTTTTCGGCTCTTCCTTCTTAGCCTCGTCCTTTTTTGGTTCTTCCTGTTTTTGCGCTTCCGCCGGCGGTTTTTCAACCGGCTTCTGCTCTTGCGCAAAGGCTGCAAGCGGCGAGGCGATCAGAACGAAGATGAGGATGAGATGTATGGGCATCGCTAGGCGGAACATCTTCAAGATGGTAATCCTCCTTCGAGGCGATTCATCGATGGGCCGTTCGATGATGAATGGATCGAGAGAAAATCGACAGAATTCTGAAAGGCCGCCTCTCGAGAAGGCGGCCTCCTTCCACTGGCAGAAGCAAAACTCTGATACTAAGGTAGCCGCTCGAACTTGAACTCGACGCCGGCGTTCGCGATTGGCTTCAGAGTAAGGACCTTGCCATCGAGCTTGTACTCGTACTTAGTCACCTTCCCCATCGTAGCCGGGCTCGCTTGCGCATATTGCTGAAGCGTGATGATGTTGCCCTCAATTTCGAAAGTGCCCGTCGTCGCCGACAGACCTTGATAGGCGGCGATGATTTTCTTCTCGCGTTCTTCCTTGGGCTCTTCCTGACTCCAGGTCTTGCGGTCGACGCCGGCCCGAACGAAGGCCAGGTACTTGCCGTGCACCACGATCATGCCTTTGGCGTCGGTCTCGGTCTGCGAGCCTCCCGGGAAAGTCGTCGAAACGTATTTGTAGGCGCCGTCCAGCTTGGGATCGGCTGCAAAAGTGTTAACCGCTGCTGCGGTGAGAATGACTGCGATGAGAACTGCTTTAAACTTCATTCGGATTCCTCCATGGGTTCAGGTTGTAATAGGTGGCAAGCCCACCCTCGATCAGAGTCGGGCATGATACCGTCACGGTCAGCGGGTTTCAACCGAAGCACCGCTGATTATCTGACGCGCTCATTCGTTGCGAATGAATTGTTCGGTTAGAATGGACTCCCACGCCGAGAGGAGGATCTCGAGGGAGAAGCCTATGAAGATCGCTGTGATTGTGGACGACATGTTTTTCGCTTCAAAGATAAATGCAGCCGCCGCTCAAGCCGCTGGTCAGGTTGAGCGGATCAAGACGCGCGAGCAGCTTGAACAGCTTCAAGCGACCCCGCCCGGGCTGGTGATTGTTGATTTGAATTCGGACCGAATCGACCCGCTTGAAGCGATTCAGTTTCTCAAATCAACACCCGAGCTGCGCGAGATCCCGATAGTGTCCTTTGTTTCGCACGTGCAGACCGAGCTGATTCGCAGCGCCCAAGCGGCAGGCTGCGACTACGTGCTGCCGCGATCGGCTTTCAATCAGATGCTTGGCGAGATCGTTTCCGGCAACCTTGGGAGCCTTGTCCGACGCGCGTCGGAATGAATACAGGCAAGGCTTCCTCGACAAAGCGTAGCCGTCATCTTCGTCAGGCCTTGGTGGTGTCCAGGTTCGAATGTTTTCTAGGCGTAACCTCGGCGTCTCAGCGTCTCCGCGGATAGTAAGCGCAGAAACAATGCTAACCGCGGAGACGCAGCGACGCAGAGACTGCGCTGAGAAATTGAAATCAGGACACCACCTAAGCCTTTTGTGACTTTGATGTGCCGGCAGTGATCGCTCCGTAGAATTCTGGCCGGCGATCCGCGAGGCGGTCTATCTCATAAGACCCGGCGACGTTGACGATCTTGTTGTTGTTGGCTTCTTGAAGATCGACGTCAACGATCAAGATCTCTTCGCCTTCACGCGACGCTTCCGCAGTGGTATCGCCGTTCACGTCCACCACTTTGCTTCTTCCGATGAACTCCCAGCCGCGCTCGACGCCGCAGCGATTCACCGCCGCGAAGTTCAGGTGATTTTCGCAAGCCCGCGTGTTGATGATGAACTCGGCAGTGCGCCACGCGCCGGTCGGCCAGTTGGTTGGCAGAACGATTAGCTCGGCCCCTAGTAATTTGAGCGCTCTGGCGGCCTCGGGAAAGCTTGCATCGTAGCAGATGTTGATCCCGATTCGTCCGAATGGAAGCTCGAAAACTCGGAATGGCTTGTCGCCAGGCGTCAGAAAGCGATCGACTCCAAGAAACGGAAGATGAACCTTGCGATAGTTACCGATGATGCCGTCAGGTCCAACGAGCATCGCGGCATTGTAGAAGTTGGAGCCATCGCGTTCGAAGAAACCAACAACGGCGTAGGTCTGGGTTCGCCTGCAAGCGGCGGCTACGGCTCGTGATGACGAATCATCGATCGTCTCGGCGTACTGTTTAGCTTCGTCGAGCGAATTAAAGCAATAGCCGGTGATCGCGCATTCGGGAAAGATCACAAGCCTGGCGCCGAGATCCGCAGCCGACTCGATCCGTGCAACAATCTTTCGCCGATTAGCTTCGACATTGCCGATCTCGACATCCATCTGCACGCACGCTATTTTGGTACTCATCACTCTCGTCTCCGAGGCGCATTTAATCAAAGTAGACGCCGAACCTTAATTACCTAAATACGGGACTGACAACTGACCACTGACAACTGACCACTATCTCTTGGCGGAGGCGTGTGGGAATCGAACCCACCCAGGCCGCCTCTCGACAACCCGCAAACAGGTTTGAAGCCTGCGAGGACCACCAGGCCCCCTGCGCCTCCGCTCGAATGCAAACTTATCAGGGCAAAGAGCAAAGGGCAAAGAAACGTACTCTTCGCTCTTAGCTCTTATCTCTTTGCGCTTTGCCCTTTGCTCAGAACGCGCCTGATGAACCGCGACATCTCAACCGGAGCGCGCACGTGAATTCCCTCTCCGATCTTCTCGACCTCGTCGTGTGCTTCAACTGAGAACGCTATGGTGTTATCGCTCACTTCAATCACCCGCGCCTTCACCGTCACCTTCATGCCGACAGGCGTAGCCGCCAGATGCTTTACGTTCACCAGCACTCCCACGGAAATCCATCCTTCCGGCAGATGTGCCTGTATCGCATCACCGGAGGTCACCTCCATGTGATAGATCATTATCGGGGTGCCAAAGACCTCAGGCATCTCGTCGTGAAAGTGGGCCACGGTCATCTCTCTAGTCACCGTGATGACGCTTTCGGCAGTAGCGCCGACAACGATATTAGCTGTTGGCTTCATCGGTTTCCTCACGTTGGGGTCTTAAGGGCGCCTCATTCTAGCCCGGCGCTTGTGGAAAGTCATGTGACGGCAGACAACACCCGGCGTAGCCTGCGCGCGACAGTCCGCCGCTTTCAACAAGCCCCAACCGCCGCTTTTGGCGAAAACCGGCGGGCTGGACGCCTGGCCTTGTTGGCACAGCCATTGCCACAGGATAATTCAAGCTCTCACAATCGATTTACCAGAGGATCGTAGATTTGATCAGACAAACGACGCTCGAAAGAGCAGTTTCGACGCGCGGCCACGGACTGCACACCGGCGAACCTTCACACATCTCCCTCAAGCCAGCCCCGGCCTATACCGGGTATGTTTTCCGGCGGACCGACCTCAACAACTTCGAGATACAGGCGGCGCCTCAGTTCGTCGCGCGAGTCAGCTACGCCACCACGCTTATGCGCAAGGGCGTAATGATCGCGACGGTCGAACACCTCCTCGCGGCACTGGCGGGAAGCCAGATCGACAACTGCATAATCGAAGTCAACTCCCTCGAAGTACCAATTCTCGATGGAAGCGCAGAGCCTTTCATCGAGATGATCGAGCAAGCCGGCGTCGCTCACCTCGAAGCCCCGCGGCAGTTCCTCCGCGTGCTGAAGCGCGTTGAAGTCGCCGAAGGCAATCGCCGCATGAGCATAAGTCCCGCGCCTATTCTCTCCATTTCATGCCTGATTGAGTTTCCTCATCCGATGATTGGAACCCAGCGTCACGATATTCAACTCGTTAATGGACAGTTCGCCCGTCAAGTCGCTTCGGCCCGGACCTTCGGATTCCTGCACGAGATCGAATCGCTGCGGAACATGGGATTGACTCGCGGAGGTTCGCTGGAGAATGCCATCGTGTTGACTCCTGAAGGCGGCATCCTGAACAGAGACGGTCTCAGGTTTGCGGACGAGTTCGTCCGGCATAAAGTCATCGATATTATCGGCGACCTTGCGCTGTTTGGAATGCCAGTCCTGGGTCACGTCGAAGCCGAGCGGTCCGGCCACGGAGTTCACACGGCGCTGGTGTCGCGCGTGCTTCGTGACGACGCGGCCTGGGAGATCATCGACTCGCCGACCGCTGAGAGCACAATGACCGTTTGAGAGTTCCACTGGTTCGCTTCCTCGATCCCACGGACAAAGTTGTCCATCCCCCAATGCGGCGCAGGGCTAAGGCGTCACACGCAAGCTAAACACTGCGTCAGTCTTGCTCGGGAATCCCGCAACAAAGCACAAAACTCACGATTGCGGTTTCCTCCTCGAAGGGCACGCACGTTGCACATTCAGACGTTGAGCTAGTGCTCAAAAAAAGCACTGAACTCGAACAAGGTTCGGCGCTCATGATTACACAGGCGCAATTACTACACTCTCAACCACTGAGGAGGAACTAATGCCCAATCGAATCCTTGCCATCACTTTGACAGGACTATTGGTTTGCGCTCTGGTCAGCGTGCAACCGGCGTCGGCTCGCGCGAAGCCGGACAAGCAGGCCCGGCTCACCGAGAAGGTCAAATCAGGCATATTGAAGCTTGGTCCGGGAAAGGACTCGTTCGTTGCACTCAAACTTCGCGACAAGAAGGTTCTCGTGGGCTACGTCAGCGAGGTGAACGACGATTCGTTTGTTGTCTCGGACCCGAAAACCGGAACGGCGTCATCGGTTGCTTACACCGATGTTACTCAGGTGAAGGGACACAACCTTGGCACCGGCGCGAAGATCGGAATCGGGATCGCGATCGGAGTAGGAATAGCGCTGATCGTGTTTGCAATCTATTATAACTGCTGCACCGGTTAGGAGTGAGTAGTGACGTGTGTGCGCGCAAATCCGTTGGATCCGTGTCATCCGTGATCTATGTATCACTAACAAAGCGGTTCTTCCAAACACATAGACCACCGATGAAACGGATTCAACGGATTTGCACGGATTCCCCCGCCGATCTGATCGCTAGCGAAATGCCGGGTACGTGTTACTTGCGCCTGTGCGCTGGAGTTTGTCCGTGCTAACATCACCCCTCCCCTGGGAACAGAGTGAGGGGCAGCAATGGACAAATTCAGAATCAAAGGCGGGCGACCGCTGCATGGACGAGTTCAGATCAGCGGCGCCAAGAATTCCGCATTGCCTTGCATGGCGGCGGCGCTCCTGACTTCGGAGAGCGTCACGCTGCACAACCTGCCGTACGCGCGGGACATCATCACAATGCGGCGCTTGCTGGAAGACCTCGGCAGCCACGTGCTGATGCCGGAGCTTCGTACTCTGAAGATTTCGGCTGACGACGTCGAGTTCTTCGAAGCCCCCTACGAGCTGGTCAAGACGATGCGCGCGTCGGTGCTGGCACTTGGGCCGCTGCTGGCTCGCTTCGGCGAAGCGCGAGTCTCAATGCCAGGCGGGTGTGCCATCGGACAGCGCCCGATCGATCTTCACCTCGCGGGCTTCGAGAAGCTTGGAGCTTCAGTGACGCTCGAAGACGGGGACGTGATCGCGAGAGCAAAGCGGCTCTCCGGACGCGAGATATCGTTCGACACCGTCACGGTCACCGGCACCGAGAATTTGATGATGGCCGCCGCGCTTGCAGACGGAGTGACCGTCCTGAGCAACGCCGCTCGCGAGCCGGAGATCGTAGACCTGGCCGAGTTGCTCAACAAGATGGGCGCGCGAATAGAAGGCGCCGGCCGCAGCATGATTACCATCGAAGGTGTAGAGCGGCTAGGCGGCGCCGAACACACGATCATTCCTGATCGGATCGAGGCCTCGACCTTCGTGGTCGCCGCGGCCATCACCGGCGGCTCTCTTGAAATAACGAATTGCAATCCTCAGCACATCACGTCCGTTCTGGACAAAGTCCGCGAGGCAGGAGTTACCATCGAACAACCGAACGCTTTTTCCCTCAGGGTGAAGGCTCCAGAACACCTCAAGCCCTCGGACATGACGACCATGCCTCATCCCGGTTTTCCCACCGACGTTCAAGCTCAGTACATGGCATTGATGGCGTTTGCTGACGGCGTCTCGACAATCACCGAGACCATTTTTGAGAACCGTTTCATGCACGCATCGGAGCTGCTAAGGATGGGAGCCAACATTCATCTGAACGGGCGGCAAGCGGTGGTGGAAGGCGGAGGAGGGTTGATGGGCGCGCGAGTGCAAGCATCGGACTTGAGGGCCTCGGCTTCGCTGGTATTAGCCGGGCTGGCCGCTCGCGGGGAGACTATCATCGATCGCGTATACCACATCGATCGCGGCTACGAGAAGATCGAGGAGAAGCTAGGCTCGGTCGGCGCAGAAATTGAAAGG
Source organism: Blastocatellia bacterium (assembly GCA_035558335.1). GTDB lineage: Bacteria > Acidobacteriota > Blastocatellia > UBA7656 > UBA7656 > Onstottus_B. Next base: position 9,712 of record DATMCM010000607.1, read on the forward strand.
TTCAGAGAATGAAGAAGGGGGGCGGTGGCCGGTGGCCGGTGGCCGGTGGGCGGTGATTGGTGGGCGGTGATTGGTGGGCGGTGGGCGGTGGCCGGTGATTGGTGGACGGTGGCCGGTGATTGGTGGTCGGTGGCCGGATTAGTCCACCCACAAGTAAGGACCAATCATAGTCACCGATCATTCACCACTGGTGACCCATCACCGCACCGACAACCGATCACCCACTATCGATCATAGATCACCGATCACCGGTCACCGATCACCGACCACCGACCACCGATCACCGGCCACCGATCACCGACCACCGATCACCGATCACCGATCACCGACCACCGATCACCGATCACCGATCACCGACCACCGACCA
>DATMCM010000608.1:0-7287 GCA_035558335.1 Blastocatellia bacterium
TATGACAGCGGCGATTTCCAGGGCGTCTTCGACAAGGCGATCGAGATGATCAAGCAGTCGAAGCGGCTGGGCTACCACGTCACCACCAACACGACTGTCTTCAAAGAAACAGAGATGAGCGAGATCGAAGAAGTGTGCAGGCTGGTCTCGGAGCTTGGCGTGGACGGGATGATGATTTCTCCGGGCTATCACTACGAGTCGGTGGATCGCGACATCTTTCTTTCGCAGCGCGAGATTCAAACCAAGTTCAAGCGCGTGCTCGAGCTTTCAAAGAAGTATCGCCTGATGTCAACGCCGATGTATCTGGAGTTCACGGCTGGGATGCGGGACTACAACTGCTCTCCCTGGAGCACGGTGACTCGGACGCCGCGCGGATGGAAGGGCCCGTGCTACCTGATCGGCCAGAAGTACTACGCCACCTGGGAAGAGTTTTGGAGCGGCGTGGACTGGCCGTACTGGGAGTCAAGGGAAGACCGGCTTTGCAAGAACTGCATGATGCACAGCGGGTTTGAGGCTTCGGCGATGTTCGAGCTGAGAAAAAGCCCGAAGGATATGGCGCGAATGGCGATGTGGAATTTTTCGGGGTAACGCCATAGCCAGTTCTTCAAGTCCGCGTAGCGCGGGCAACAGCGCATGGAAGTCAAAACCCAGCCCGGTCCCCACTGACACTTGGCAAAGTCGTCATCGAGTAAGGCGACTATTCGAACTTCCTTGAAAGCGAACCGTGAACCCACCTGCGTGCCATTCGACTTCGATGTGCGCGATTCAACTGCTGTCGCCCGCTGACGCGGGCTCGCGAGCTCAACGACGCACCCGATCCCAAGGCTCGAAGACTCGCCCTGGGCTACACGCTGTCGCCCGCTGACGCGGGCTCGCGAGCTCAACGACGCACCCGACCCCAGGGCTCGCGGACTCGCCCTGGGCTACACGCTGTCGCCCGCTGACGCGGGCTCGCGAGCTCGACAACGCACCCGACCCCAGGGCTCGAAGACTCGCCCTGGGCTACACGCTGTCGCCCGCTGACGTGGGCTCGCGAGAGCGCTCCGTGCAGTCACCAGTCGGCGAGGGCTGTCAACAACCTTCCGGTCTCGGCTACAATCATCGACGATTCAAATAATTGTGAAAGCACTCGTCACAGGAGGAACCGGATTTGTCGGATCGCATCTCGTTCGCGAGCTGCTTGAGCGCGGAGAACATGTTCGTTGCCTCGTCCGCCCTACGAGCCGGCTCGATAACCTGAAGGGCTTGCCGATCGAACCCGCGTGCGGAGACCTTCGCGACCTTGAGACCCTCAGGCATGCGGCAAAGTCCTGCGATGTTCTCTATCACTGCGCGGCCGATTACCGCCTCTGGTCCAGGGATCCGGCCGAGATGTACGCAACCAATGTCGAAGGCACTCGCAACGTCATGCAAGCCGCTTTCGACGAAGGCGTTCGGCGGGTCGTCTACACCAGCACCGTCGGTTGTCTCGGCTTGAATCAGGATGGAACCCCCGCAAACGAAGACACGCCGGTCGGGCTCGACGATATGGTCGGGCACTACAAGCGAAGCAAGTTCCTGGCAGAGCAAGAAGTGAGATCCTGGTCCAAACGCGGCCTGCCTGTTGTGATAGTGAACCCGAGCACTCCGGTCGGCGAGCTCGACATTAAGCCAACACCCACCGGAAAAATCATCGTCGATTTTCTTCGCGGCAAGATGTTCGGCTACGTTGACACCGGTATGAACCTTATTGATGTGAAGGATTGCGCGGAGGGACACCTGCTTGCTGCCGAAAAGGGAAGAGTTGGTGAGCGATACATTCTCGGCGGGCGAAACCTCACTCTGAAAGAATTGTTTGACGCGCTCGCAGCCGTGACCGATATCGTCTCGCCGAAGACGCGAGTGCCGCACTGGGTGGCCGAGAGCTATGCCAGGCTCGAAAACTTTTGGTCAATCAATCTAGCCGGGCGCGAGCCGGATGTGCCTCTTGAAAGCGTCAAGCTCGCGCGTCACAAGATGTGGTTTGATTCAGAAAAGGCGGTCCGTGAGCTCGGCCTTCCACAGCATCCGATAGAAAACGCGCTCGAACGCGCGGTTGTCTGGTTTCGAGATCATGGGTACGCCTAGCCATCAGACCGCCAGCCCCGTACAAACGGGGCGAGTGCTAGTAGTGGCCGCGCTTGGCCGAGAGTTGGCTGCGCTGAAGCGAGGCGCCAATTCTGATTCTAACCTTGTGCTGCTCGAGACCGGCGAAGGTGCCGCAAACGCCGAGCGGTCGGTGGGTGCGTCGCTTGATGCTGAAATGCCGCGCGCGGTGCTTAGCATCGGGTTCGCTGGCGCCCTGTCACAATTGCTGCAAGAAGGGGATTTACTCGTCGCGAGCGAATGTCGTTCGATTAGCAACGGCGTCTTTGAGGCCTCACCAGGCCTGCTCGAGGCTGCCAGGCGAATCCAGGGCGATGCGGCTGTCGCAAGATTTGGGGTAACGCTGATGGTTGACGACGTCGTTTGCCAGGCTGAAGGAAAGAGCCGGCTTGCGACCACGCTCGGGCACGACGTGATCGGCTGCGTTGATATGGAGTCATCGGCAGTCGCTCGGGTGTGCGCGGAACGCGGTGTTCCTTTCCTGTCCGCGCGATGCATCACGGATTTGTTTACGGAAGATCTGCCAGTCGACTTCAACCGCTGTCGGCGAGCAGACGGAACAATTAGCAACTGGAAGGTGCTCGCTTTGGCGCTCCGACGCCCGGCGTCTTTCAAAGCGCTCCTGGAGCTGCGGCGGCGATCCGTGGTCTGTTCAGAAAAGCTGGCGACGTTTGTCCGGCGTTTGGTGGCGGAAATCGCCCGGTCAAGCGGCTAACCCCTGATAACCGGGTAGTGGTTCAGTTTGAAAAGTGTATCAGCCTGTACGGGCGTCCCTCTGTGGGCGCCCGTCACTACGCCGATTGGGCGCCGCCTTTTTGAGAGGGGCGCCCACGGAGTAACGCCCGTACAGGTCAAACTGAACCACTACTGATAACCGGTTTCGCTAGACATGCCGTCGATTCGCTGAGTATAATCCGGGTTCGCTTTCAGGGCAATTTTAGCGCTTAGTGTTATAGACCAGTCGCTTACTAAGAAGGAGACAAAGGATGGAAGCTCTTAAAACGCGCGACAGCGCGGCTGCTACGCTTGACTGCCACAGCAACGAGGGGACGGTCAGGGCTTTCTCGAAAACAACCACAGTCAAAACACACGAGCGAACCGACCTTGTAAATCTGACGGATGAAATCCGTGCGTTTGTCGAATCAACCGGCGTTAAGGACGGTTACGTGCAAGTGTCGTCGCTGCATACGACCGCCGGACTGATCATTAATGAATGGCAGGACGCGTTGCTCGACGACGTCAAGACGATGATCGACCGTATCGTGCCAAAAGACGTTTACTACAAGCACAACGACCCCGAGTTCTCCGATTGCGACCGGCACAACGCCGACTCGCACTTGAGGATCGTAGTGCTCGGCCACAGCTTGTCCATCCCGATAGCCGAAGGCAGTTTGGTTCTCGGCCGATGGCAGAGCGCGATCCTGGTTGAGTTCGACGGCCCGAATGAACGCAAGGTATTCACGCAAGTTTTCGGGATCTAGCCTCATCTTCATCACTTAGCAGGCTTCAGTCCTCAATAACGGTTGCAGTTGAAAGCAGTGCACTTCGGGGAGGTGTGAATCTCTTCCCGCAGCGCCGGCCGGCGACAGCAAGCATTGCGCCGGCCACGCTTTCCCGCCGAGGCAGATCGTCATTCGCTCCCTCATCGTCGCGCAGAAAGAGTCCGCCGCCTACGAGCACAGAGGAATGAACTCGCCAGCGCGAGGGAGCGCAGTCAGGTGATGTCAAAGGCCCGCTAGCGCCGAGGAATTCACATTTGCAACAAGCCGGCGAAGCTACTGCATCCGGAGCGCGCGATCGAGGACGGTTGCTTCGTGTTCTCGGCGTAGGCTTCGGGCTTGCCGTGATAATCGGCAACACAATCGGCGCCGGTATCCTTAGCACACCCGGCACTATAGCCGGTCGGTTGCCGAACCCCTGGCTGTTCATCGCAGTCTGGTTAGCCGGCGGTCTATACGCCCTGCTTGGAGCGGTGTCGATAGCCGAACTCGGGACGATGCTCCCGCAGTCCGGGGGCCAGTACGTGTTCGCCCGCCACGCTCTTGGAGACTACGCCGGGTTCCTTGTTGGCTGGAGTGATTGGATCTCGACCTGTGGAAGCACGGCGTTTATTTCGCTCGTTATCGCGCAGTACTCCGGGGTCCTGTTTCCCAAGCTCACCGGAAGGGCTCCGGCTCTCGCTTTGGGAATCGTTCTCGTTTTTGGGATTATTCAGTGGCGCGGAATCCGTTGGGGCAGCGGGGTACAGAACATCACCAGCCTTCTTAAGACGCTCGCGTACCTCGTGCTGGTCGCCGCCTGCTTCTTGTGGGGCAGCAACGGTCAGATCGAAAGCTCGGGATCGGTTGCAGCTCCAGCCGGGATCAAGCTCTTCGTCGCGTTAATTCTGGCATTGCAAGGCGTTATCTACACGTATGACGGATGGACCGGAGTCATTTACTTCTCCGAAGAGGTGAAAAACCCGGCACGCGACATACCTCGCTCGATGATAGGCGGAGTGTTGTCGGTGATAGCAATCTACCTGCTGGTGAACCTGGCGGTGTTGTATGTCTTGCCGATCTCAGAAATCGCCGGCAGCGATCTGGCGTTGGGCAAAGCAGCCCAAGCCATCTTCGGACCAAACGGAGATCGAATCTTCAGATCATTGATGATTCTTGCGATGCTCAGCGCGGTGAATGCTTGTCAATTGATGGCGACTCGGGTGTTGTTCGCGATGAGCCGGGACGGACTCTTCTCGACTCGCGGCGCGCAAGCCAACGAAGGTGGAACTCCAACAGTAGCGCTGTTTTTCAGCACGCTGGTAGCGGTATTGTTCATTCTCACCGGCACGGTCGATCAGGTACTAGCGGTCGTCGCGTTCTTCTTTGTCGTGAACTATGCGGTATCGTTCGCCGTAGTTTTCTTGCTGCGCAGACGAGAGCCCGACCGCGCGCGACCTTATAGGGCGTGGGGCTATCCGTGGACGACCGGGTTAACCTTGGTCGGCTCGATCGGTTTTCTAGCGGGCGCAGTTGCGAGCGACACGCAAAACAGCATCTACGCGCTAGCCCTTGTCGCTGCAAGCTATCCAGCCTTTCGACTTTCCAAGAGACTAACCCAGGGCCGATGATAGCGCTCTGCTCTTTCTGAAATGATCCGGGCATTTACTTCAATTCTATGCGCGCGTCTCTGCTCTCAGTGTCTCTGCCGCTGGGTATTCCGATGCTAACTAACCGCAGAGCCGCCGAGACGCAAAGGCTGCGCGGAGAAGACGTTTAGGTCAGTGCGCTTCCGAGGCAAGCTACGAAATTTTCCCCGGATCGAATATTATTGCGGTCAAGTGCCCAATACTTACACATCATGAGGTAGCGGATGGAGACCCTCCGGCATGATCTGTTTTATGGCATTCGGACGCTGTTCAACAACCCCGGCTTTACCGCAGTGGCGGTGTTATCTCTAGCCATTGGCATCGGTGCAAACAGCGCAATCTTCAGCGTAACCAACGCACTGCTGCTGCGGCCTTTGCCCTATCGTGATGCCGATCGATTAGCCATTCTCTGGAATCGCTCTCCCGGCTTGAATGTGGAACAGGATTGGTTCTCGCCCGGTCAATACATTGATGTTAAGACCGATAACACCGTCTTTGAGCAAGTCGCAATCTCGATCGGCGCAAGTTTCAACATGATGGGCCAGTCCGGCCCCGAACACGTTGATGGAGCGCGCGTCTCGTCCTCTTTCTTTCCGCTGCTGAGTGTAAACTCGATGCTCGGTCGCGTCTTCTTGCCGGAAGAAGATGATCCGGGAAAGCCCCCGACGGCAATATTGAGTCATGGATTCTGGCAGCGGGGTTTCGGCTCGGATCCTGAGATAATTGGAAAGCCGCTTACGCTGAACGGCAACAACGTCACCATAGTTGGAGTGATGCCGGCAGAGGTCTCCTGGAACAAGGAAGTTATGCCCGCGGTTAACGGCATTGAGAGGGCTGACCTGCTCTTACCCCTGCCGATGAGCGAGACCGCTCGAGCCAACCGGGGGAATGAGGACTTCAACATCTTTGCAAAGTTGAATGCTGGTGTTTCCGTTGCCGAGGCCCAGGCGGAAATGGATGTCATCGCCGGCAGAATGAAGGAACAGTATCCGGCCAATTACCCGCCAAACGGTGGGCTCACGATCAGCGTAGTCCCCCTGATCAAGCAAGTCGTCGGAGACATTGGGCCTGCATTGCCTGTTCTCTTTGGCGCCGTTGGGTTTGTGCTGTTGATCGCTTGCGCCAATGTCGCCAACCTACTGCTTGCCCGTGCCGCGTCTCGGCGCAAAGATATCGCGATACGCACTGCGGTGGGCGCCGCGCGGCTTCGCATAGTTCGCCAACTGCTGACTGAAAGCGTTTTGCTGGCGTTGATCGGCGGGCTGCTGGGACTGGGCATCGCGCTGCTGGCGGTAAAAGCGCTTCGCCAGTTTGGCCCTGAAAACATTCCCCGCCTTAACGAAGTTGGCGTTGACGGGTGTGTAGTGGCGTTCACATTTGTAGTGTCGCTGCTCACTGGCATTGTCTTCGGAATGGCGCCTGCGCTGCGAGCCTCAAGGGTTGACCTGCATGAAACGCTCAAGGAGGGCGGCCGGAGGTCAAGCGGCGGAGCGGGCCGTGGCCGGCTTCAGCCTCGCAAGCTTCTGGTGATATCCGAAGTCGCTCTGTCCCTGGTTCTGCTTGTTGGCGCCGGCTTGTTGATTCGCAGCTATCAACACATTCTGGACTCCAATCAGGGATTCAAGCCGCACAACGTTTTGTCGATGCGCTTGCTGCTTCCTTCTGGCAAGTATCCGACGCCGGAATCGATTACTTCGTTTCACCGACGGGCAGGCGAACGAATAGAGGCGCTGCCGGGAGTCGAGTCGGTCGCCGCCACCTATTCGTTGCCGATGAGCACCGTTGCCCTTGCGTGGGAGCCGATCGTCATCGAAGGATACGTGCCCAGAACAGCCCACGAGTCGATCATTTCCAACGTTCGGATCGTCAGCCCCGATTATTTTCGCGCGATGGGGATTCCGCTGGTGCAGGGGCGGCTCTTTGATGAGCGGGATCGAACGGGCGAGCTGGAAACGGTAATCGTGGATGAAGCGCTGGTCGAGCGCTTTTGGCCGAATCAGAATCCGCTCGGCAAGCGTATGCAAAGGGGCGGATCA
>DATMCM010000609.1:0-27522 GCA_035558335.1 Blastocatellia bacterium
ACCCAACTCGTGATTTCGCGGGGCTTAGGCGGCCAGCCGAGATAACGGAACAGCGCAAACACATTCATCCGACGTCCTTGGTACCCTGATCTACAACTGAGGCAAAGGGTGTCCTACTGTAAAGGAGTGCGTCCACCGGGCAGGCCGAGAAAAAGCGAGGCGGCCCGAAGACCGCCCCGCTCTAATTGCCTGAGTTGAAGTCAGGATTATTTGGTTATTGGCTCATCACTGCGCTGAGTGTTTCCGGTGAAACGACCATTCCGATCGGCTCGCCGGGCTTCTTAGCCTTCTTCCGGGGAGCCCGTCGCCTCGGCTTCTTGTCGACCGACTGCGCGGGTTCTTCGGTAGTGATGATCTGAGGTGTAGCGCCGTCAGCACACTTCTTGAGCGTATCTATCTGCGATGAGTTCGCGCCGTCGGGCACGTACCAGAACTCGACTCGGCGGTTCAGGTTTGCGTCGCCAGTCGGGTGCGGACAAGTGTCGCCGAAGTTACGCACCGTTATGCGTGCGCTGTCGACGCCCTTCTCGTTCACCAGATAGTCGCGAGCGTTGTTGGCTCGAGTAAGCGAAATGCCTACACGCTCCGACGAGTCGCGGTGACCGTCGATGACCACTGCCGAGCGCGGGTCTTGCTGGAGCTTGACAGCTATGTCGTCCAAACAAGCCTTATGCTCGTTGTTGATCCTCGCCGAGTTGTACGGGAAGAAGATCGGCCCGCACGGACTAACCACATCTGGCTTCGTGATAACCGGTGGATTCACGGTGACATACGTCGAGCAGCTGCCACCCGGACACGGCTGATCGCAGCGTGTGCGGCTGGTGCTGACGTTGACCGAAACGGTTATCTGGCCAGGTGAAGCTCCAGTCGTATCAAGCGAAACTTCCGAGCCGCTCGTCGACGAAAGCGTTCCGCCAGTTGTCGACCATGTGAAGGTCGGGCTGTCGGCCCCAGTGGCCGTCGCGCTAAACGTCACCTTATCGCCGACTGTCACCGTCGAGGGGTTGGCTCGAACATCGCAGCTAACCGTCGGGCACGGCGGCTCAGTTACCTCGAAGTTTGTAGTACAGGTTGTCTGACCCGTTGTCACGCAATCGCTGGGACAATCAACAGCCGGAACAGAAGCTGTAACCGTGGTGGTCACAGAGTAGCGGCCGCAAGCTAGCGACCCAGTCGGAACATCAACCGAAGCCCCTGTGCCGCTGACCGTCACCGGCCGCCCGGACGCGTCGGTCACTGTCCAGCGATACTCGTAAGTCACTCCCCCAGTATCATAACCAGGGGTGGTAGGCGTCGTGGTGAGCGTCAACCGCTCGCCTCGGTTGACCGTCCCAGAACTAGCGGCCAGGACGCACGTCGGTGCCGGTGGTGGCGGGCACTCGCGGCGCCGGCCAACCGAAACATATCCAACAAAACCGTTGCCTCCCCCGCCGTTAGCAAACGTTCTAGGCTGAGTCGTAAACAACGGGTTGATGATAAAGAACGGCGGAACAACAAAGATCGTCTTGGACTCAAACACAGGCAGAGTAATATCATCCTCGCCGTTCAAGTATCGCCGATATGCCCCTCCAAAGGATATCGCGCCGTTCTTGAAAAAGAACCGGAGCCCGACATTGAGGTCTTGCGGGTTGTTCTCAATCAGGGCTGGCGTATGGTGACCGACGAATTGAGTGTTGAGGTACTCGGCGATGAACTCAGCATGTCTGTGAATCGGAACCGACAGGCCAACGGCAAACTGCAGCTTGTCAGGAAGGTCGAGGAGCTTGATGTCGTTGGCTGAGGGATCAGTGGTCTTAACATATGTGATGTTCTCGTAAAGGCGGAACGTCTTCTTGGCATTCTCCTGCCCGAACATCAAAATTGGCGCAAATTCATATTCCCCACTTGTCCGTCCTCGTTGTCGTGCGCTGTCGTCGGACGAGATGGGGATCTTGACATAACCGCCAATCGCGATACTAAACCAGTGCTTGTTCGGATCTATAAGAGTGAGCTTGGTGCCGAAGGAGACGTCGCCCGATCCGTTTGATGACTCGCGCGGTCCAAACACCGGTCGACCCAGACTATCGAAGCCTTGAAAGTCCACTTCGCCGAAGAACGGTAGCTCGGGATAGTAGCTAGAAAGAGGCGTGTTGATCAGGGGACCAAGTCCTCTCACCAACGCCTTGCCGGGTCCTCCTGGAGAGATAACGCTGCTGGGAAAACCAATTGGGGTCCCAAACGCTCCGAGCGCGGGCAGCAGACCTCCGAATATTGCGCCACCGTTGACCCCAGTGCCAGGAAAGTACGCCGCACCCGTGTCGTTGCGCTGGGACGCGGGCCCCAGAAGGCTTACCGGGTCGCCGAAGAAATGAGACGCGCTCAACTGGTACCCGCTAAGCAAGAACGGCGAACGAGACGTGGTGTTCTGCCACGTAACCCAGTCGATCCACAACTCCCATCGATTAGTGATGCCTATCGTGAAGTTGAACGGGACTTGATTGATGTCCAAATCACCGGGGTCGCGGTCGTAGTTATTCCAAAACAGTGCAAAGTTGAACTCGCCTCGACACAAGGTGCGAGTCGAAAATGTGTTGAATAACCCGGTCCCGCCCAGCACCGTCGGCGCCTTCTGTAATTCGGCGAGATTGCCGCCCCGATGCTCCTGGGCGAGGATCGTCCCCGCCAGGACAAAAAGCATCACGACAAGCGCGCTCATCTTTCTAGCCGCTTTCATTGTCTACCCTCCTCAAGTCATCATCCACGGAATGCAGTTCATTATCAGGCCCACCCGTTAAGGCGGTGTGTCCCCTTTTAAGAAGCATAGGGAACTGGAATGAAGTCCTATGTGAGCATCGAATCGCGGGCACTTCCTGCCGGCCGCGCGTATCGAAGAACTGGGGCGTCAAGTTCGCCGACCCCTGACTTTCGTTTATTACGCCTATATCTATACTCGCAAACAAAGCCCGGGTCAACATAAAAATCACGTTTTTCCAACAACCCTCACAACTTACGCCAAAAATATTCAAGCATAAATTCCGCGCAGCCTGGTGTCGTAAGCCACGCGGTCTATTGCCAGCATGTAGGCCGCAAGCCGCGTGTTTACCCTGTATTTCTCTGCAAATCCCACGACGTCGCGGAAGCTGCTCACCATTATCTCGTGTAGCCGTGTGTTGACCAGGTTTTCGTTCCAGAAGAAGCCCATCCGATCTTGTACCCACTCGAAGTAGCTCACCGTGACGCCGCCGGCGTTGGCCAGGATGTCGGGGATGACAAAGACGTTCTTGTCGGCCACTATTTCGTCGGCGTCGGCCGTGGTCGGTCCGTTCGCGCCCTCCGCAAGGATCCGGCACTTGATTCGATGGGCATTCTGGCTGGTGATTTGATTCTCGGTGGCAGCCGGCATGAGTATTTCACATTCGAGTTCGAGCAAGTCAGACGTTGATATGTGTGCGGCCTCGGTGTAACCCTCAATCGTCTTGTTCTCTTTCAAGTACCCCAAGACTTCTCGCACGTTCAGGCCTCTGGGGTTGTAAATCGAGCCGGTGATGTCCGCGAGAGCTATGACCTTGTAGCCCTGCTCGGCCATCAACAAGGCGGCGGTTCCGCCTACATTCCCGGCACCTTGAATTACTACACGGGTGTCCGGGATGTTAAGACCGAACTTCTTACAGGCTTCGTCGCAAACGAACAGTAGCCCGCGCCCGGTAGCTTCTTTGCGGCCACGTGACCCTCCGATCTCAATGGGTTTGCCGGTGACAACGGCCGTAACAGTGTGGCGAACATGCATCGAGTAGGTGTCCATCATCCACGCCATCACTTGCTCATTGGTGTTCATATCTGGCGCCGGCACGTCGCGCTCAGGCCCGATGAAGTCCATCAAGTCCGAGGTGTAACGCCGGGTCAGACGCTCGAGTTCCGTTGGGCTCATGATGCCAGGGTCGCAGATGATCCCGCCCTTTGCCCCGCCAAACGGGATATTGACAACTGCGCACTTCCAAGTCATCCAGGCAGCAAGCGCCCGCACTTCGTCCAGCGACACGTCGAGCGAATAGCGCACTCCGCCCTTCGCGGGACCGCGCGCAAAGTTGTGCTGCACACGATAACCCGTGAACACCTGGTAATTGCCGTCGTCCATCATCACTGGTATGTAAAGCGTTATCTCACGATTCGGCCAGCGAAGGATCTTGTAGATATTCGGGTCGAGCTTGAGCAGAGTAGCTGCCTTGTCAAATCTGTGCATCATCGACTCAAATGGATTCTCTTCCTTGATTTCCTTGGCGTCGTCAACGTAAGCGCTAGGCATTGACTTCCTCCAGACGGGCAATCTTAATAGTGATCGAGGCAATCACCTTGTTCATCGGAGCAAGCTTTCCAGACTTTGCAGCCAAAGGAGAGTCCATTGCTCGGCGAGTCGCGATTATACCCAAGAGGGTTAGGGCAGGCAACGAAACGGGTAATTCATTTTGAGCTTTGGAAATCTCAGTAGGTTGAGCCGGACCGCCATAAGCCAGATCGCCTGCAACAATACCGCAGGAGCGGCGGAAATACTTCTCCGTGCCGCCCGCGCTTACTCGCTGCTGGTGGAAGAACGGCGCAACAGCGAATGTTCAAGCGCCGGGCATGCGATGGAAAGAGTTGTCGCAGTATCAATCGCTCTGATCAAAGCGCAACCCAACATGGCGCCGATTGCCCGGCTCGCGAGCGCAGTTCTGGAAGCAGCGTCAGGGTGTGCCAGCGTGAACGAAATGCTGGATCGCGCTGAGCAAGCCGCTCAGACCTTCGCGGAAAACGCCGTCCTCGCCGGAGAGGCCGCGGCGGCTCATGCGGCAGATTTGATACCCGACGGCGCGCGAGTTCTAACACATTCCCGAAGTTCGACCGTCTTATCTGCTTTCAAACTGGCACTCAAAGCAGGAAAACGCCTCTCCGTGATCGTTACCGAGAGCCGGCCGTTGTTGGAAGGCCGTACTCTCGCGATCGAACTCTCTCGGGACGGCGCAAGTGTCGCGCTGATAGCCGACGCCGCTGCCGGACTGGCCGTCCAGCAAGCCGAGTTAGTTTTGCTGGGTGCCGATCGCGTCTCGGCGTCAGGCGTGGTCAACAAAATAGGAAGCCGCTTGATCGCGCTCGCCGCGCGTGAGTATCGAAAACCCATTCACGTAGTTTGTGACACATTCAAGTTTGTAGGTTCCGAAGAGTTCAGAGGCGACCTACGTCAGGACAGTTCGGAGCTGTGGTCGAACGCACCTGATGACATCGAGGTGCTAAACTCATACTTTGAAGCCACGCCCCTTTCTCTGTTCACAAGCGTCATCACAGAGCATGGCGCGGCGAAGGCGGAAGAAGCAGCGCTGTTGGCTGAACGATTTGTTTTGAATCTTCGCTTGGTGGAGCGATTGGCATCCCGATAACATGTACCTAACTCAGGTCGGAGTTGTCCGCGGCTGGAAAAGCTAGTCGAGCGCTCGCTGCTGTAGCGTTCAAGTAACGGTCGCGTTCGTTTCTGCGGCGAGTTAGCACTCCTGAAGCTACAAGATAACAGCGAGTATTGCTTTCTGAGGCGAGAACTGCCGACCGTTCGTCGATTTGCTGTAGAAAAGGATCCCCTCGTCCGCACACGGACGAACAACTGTAGCGTCGATCCACACAATGTGAAGCAGACCGGTGCTGTCCACCACCATCGCTGGACTGTGTGCGCGACCACACTGAGCGTCCGCACTCGACACTTGGCGCGGCTGGCCGAAGGTCAGCCCTGCGTCATCCGACTTCACAACAAAGACCTGCCGGTCCCCGCCGTCCTCCCCAAACAAGTCTCCGTTTTGAAATGCGACGTAGACGGTGTCGTCGAACACAACGGCCACCGGTTTGTGAATGTCGGCGCTTGCGGCTTGGCTTATGTTTATTGGACCGGAGAAACTACCTCCGTCGTCGGTTGAGCGCGAATAATAAGCTTGACTCGACCCGCTGCTTTCGTCCACCCAAACAATATTGAGACGCCCCTTGCTGTCCGCAACGATTTGGCCTTCCGTGGCGGCCCCGGTTCCGCTAGACACGCGTTTCGGCGCCGAAAAAGTCGCACCGTGGTCGGTGGAGCGTGCAAACATTATGGCGCTCACTCCGGAGTTTTCGTCCTGCCAAACGACGCTGATGTCGTCCTGTGGATCCACGGCAATCTCCGGTTCCGTTGCAGTGGTCGAAGCCCCCGAAATAACAAGCGGGTCTGTGAATGTAGAGCCTTGATCGGTCGAGCGAAGGTACACCACTTTTAGGCCCGGTCCTTTTGCATCCCCCCACACGACGTTCAACCCTTCACTCGAATCCAGCGCGAGTCGAGGGGAGAACGCGCCGCCGCTATGCGGAGTGATGTTGGCGGGTTTCTGCTTAAACTTACCCTTCTTTTTCGAGTGGATCAGATAAGCCTGAGTAATGCCGTTGGAGTTGTCGTGATACACGACGTAGGCCCGCGCGGTTCCGCTCTTGGTCACCGCCTCCGAAGGCCCGAACGCCTCGCCTCTCGACTTCGATAGATTCCTTGTCTCCGGAAAGTTGTCCCAACTCAAGCCGGAGTCCTGCGACATCGTAAAGAAGATCTGGCTGTGAGGTCTGTCTGACGCCGTTGCAACCGACATCATCAGATAGAGGTTGTCGTTTTTGTCTACGTCGATGGCAGGAAAGCGAGTTGAACCAAATTGGGTTGGAAATTGAGCCTCAGCTCGGCGAGGCCATAGAGACAAACTTGCGGCTGCCAGTGCAAAGAGCGCAATTGGGACAAACAGGATCGCGTTTCTCTTCTTCATAACATCACCCTTGACGAGAACACGTCGCCGAAGAACTCGGCAAGCAACAGTTCGATGTTACACCAGCAAATTGAACGCTTCAACCAGGGACTGAACGCATCATCATTTCACCGGGTTTGACACTTCTCGCGACGGCACAGCATACTACTCGACTCTCACAAACGTATCGAAGGCGAATCGATGACGGCACAACTCCTGGACGGCGCCGCCGTTGGAAAAGCTATCAAGGATGAAGTCGCGCTTGAGGTAAGCCGTCTCGCATCGCACGGTTTGAAACCCGGGCTTGCTGCGGTGCTCGCCGGTAATGATCCCGCTTCGCAGATTTACGTTTCGAGCAAAGTCAAAACCTGCGCGCAACTTGGCATCTATTCGGAGAAGATCGAGCTACCGGAGACTACTTCGACCGATGAACTGCTCGCGCTAGTCAGAGACCTGAACTCGCGAGACGAAATCGACGGAATACTCATTCAGCTTCCTCTGCCAAAGCAAGTTGACGTGCCCCTGGTATTAAACAGCGTGGATCCGGCTAAGGATGTGGATGGTTTTCATCCGATGAACATCGGGAGGCTGACGCTGAACGAACCCGGTTTGAGGGCATGTACTCCAGCAGGAATCATGGAAATGCTCGACCGCTATCATATCGAGTTAAAGGGAAAGCGCGCGGTAGTCATGGGCCGCAGCCGAACAGTCGGGCTGCCCATGGCACTGCTCCTGTTGCACAGGCACGCGACGGTAACGATCTGCCATTCTCGAACCGCTGATTTGCCTTCCGTAGCTCGCGAAGCGGACATTCTGATCGCTGCGATTGGAAGACTTGGAATGGTCGACGCAAGCTACATCAGGCCGGGCGCGGTCGTGATCGATGTCGGAACTAACAGAATCACTGATCGCGAATCGCTGGTTCGCTTCTTTGGAGACGACCCGAAGCGCCGCGCTGCGTTTGAGAAGAATGGTTCGACGCTTATCGGCGACGTTAATCCTCGCGAGGCGGTAGAGGTTGCAGGCTACCTGACGCCGGTGCCCGGCGGAGTCGGTCCGCTCACGATCGCGATGCTGATGAAGAACACGCTGACGGCTATGAAAACGCGACGGGGACGCGGATTGCCGGCTCACTTCGCGCCAAACGTATAAGCGAGGGTTTGCTCGCGGAATGATCTCCAGCTTAAACCCAACTCTCGTTTGAAAGTCTCATACTGGCGACTCATCGCTCCCGGTCGACTGCTCGCCAGAGCTATAGCGCGCGACGACGGAGGCCCCGGGTACTGCTTCATTCAGATCGGTTACAAGCACGCCTGACAAACTGCGAGTAGCCTGAGCATTGACCGGTCTGAATACCAGGACGACCAGCGCAACCATGAAGGCCGCGCTCGTAGATCTCCTCAGCGCACTCACACTGATCATTCGCATATTCGGTCCTTCGAGAGAGTTACACCCACTGTCAATGGGAATGTTCCGAGATGATGCTAGATTGGTTGCGATGATCGCAACACGATTGGCAATCGACCGGATGTCCAGGCTGAGATGCATCTACGGGAAAGGGCAAGTTTCCCGCGAGGCTTGCTAGCCGAGCAACGTGCGCTCGATCAGCCAGTAACCGCCGGCCAGGGCTAACCCCCACGAGAAAACCGGAACATATCGCACTTCGAACATCGGCCGCCGACGGAGCTTCCAGATCAGCGGAAGAGTCACGGCAGCAATTGAGATCTGACCAAGCTCAACGCCGAGGTTGAATGACAATAGTGGTATTGCGGATGCTTCTGCGCTCGGTCCGATACCCATCTCCCGCAGAGTCGAAGCAAATCCAAATCCGTGCACCAGTCCAAAGCCAAGAGTCACGAGCCATCGCCACTTATCGCGGCGTAAGATGTTCTCGACGCCAACGTACACGATTGACGCTGCGATCAGCGGCTCGACTACGCTCGGCGCAATGCTAGCTACGTTCAGCGAAGCCAACGCAAGCGTTATCGAGTGCGCAATAGTGAAGGACGTTATGATTCTTGCAACGTCGCGAAAACCGATCCCGACTAGCAGCAGGCCGAATAAGAATGCCAAATGATCATAGCCCGTCAGGATGTGTTCGACGCCGAGCACGAGGAATTCGCGAAACGCACGCGGCGTGGACAAGATACCATCGAGGCTTATCTCAATCTTGTCGTTGGAGGCGTCCAACATTCGCTCCCCGAGCAATCTACCTCGCTCGTCCTTAACCGTAAAATACTGGCGGTGCCCGCGCGGTAAGCTGCCAATGATCGGCGAGCGCGCGCTGAGTTGCGCGCCCGCCTCAATCGGGAATTCGATCTCAAAATGCACAGAGTTGGTTTCATCGATTTGAACTGTCGCGCGTCCCGGCTCGGCGCGCCGCCCGTCTACTTCGATCTCGAGCGCACTGCGAGCGATAACACTATCCAGTGGCACCTCTTGCAAATCGCTGCGGGTGAACGTCAGGTCTGCGGTGAGTCGGTCCTCTTCGATTCGCAGGTCGGCAGCGCTGAGCCGCGGATCGTGAGCCTCAGCGCTGTCAGCTAAGGAACAGCACAGAGCGATCGCCAGGCACGAAGCAAAGACGAGCCTCGGCAACCGAGAGAAACCCGATCGGCAATCGGCTCCAAAGGACTCTCTCTCGTCGCGTGTTTTGAAGTTACTCGTAGTCATGAAAAGAGTTTGGGAAGCTAGCTTGCGGTTCTGTCGAACAGTGCTGCCGTGAATCTGCTCAGTCCTGAGTGTTCCCACTCGCCACTCGCGATCGGCCCGAGCGACCAACTGGATGGCTGGGCACGACCTTCTTATGAGGAACCACGGTGGCGGGCGGAAGGGCTCCGCCTGCCACCTGTTTGTGCAACCACAACTCAGTATCGATCAGGGATGACTGTGAACGCGCCCGTTCTGCGGCGTGGATTCGTACGGGAACACCTTGTTAAACGCCATGTCATTTTTGTCTACGCTGTCGCTCACCGGACGAATCACCAGCGCCTGCGGATTGCGAAGATCGCTGATGATCGCGGTCAACCCGATGTCAGTAACGTCGTCGCCAAATCGCCTGCCATTCGGCCAGCCGCCGGGGATGAACCCTCCATTTTGGAATGGGTCTTGAATGTTGCTCTTCAGGACATCGCCGCCGAAGATGCTCAGCCGCGAAAAGCCGGGATCGTCGGGGTTCTTTGGATCTTTCGGACCCGCGCCAGCCAGGCGACACGGCCCGGTGGAGAGGTCTACCTTGATCAGATCGGGAATGTAGATCCCGGCGATGTCTGAGCGATTGGTCTCGGGAGCTACGGTCGAACCGAACACCAGAAGATTCACCAGCTTCGCGATTTCTGGGCTAGTCGCATATCTGGCGAAGGTCTGCGTGTCTCGATCCGGAGTGGTTCGGCTGTAGAGGTCCTTGTCGGCGATTGCAACCAGGCCTTCGTTGAACAGCGGATTACCTTGCCGCGCGACCTGCACCCACGGGCCTTTGTTTTTGTCCTTGTCCTCGCGGATGATCCGAGTCTGCCGTCGGCTGGTAGTCGCGTACACGCCGACGATCTGTTGATCGCCGCCGAGTTCCGACACCGGGATCGCCAGCGCCATCAGATGAAGATTGAATCCGCCCTGGGAGTCACGGCCGGGGTTGCGCAGCTTTACCAGATCGAAGATCGACTGGATGTCGCCATAAAACCCATCATCGCGCTGACCGGCGAATGAGGTGTAACCGCCCAAAAGCGGGGTTACTGCCTGCGAGGTGTAACGATCGAGCTCGGGTTCCGTCGCAACTCCGTCCTTGGCTGGGTTCTCGCCGTTGTCGCCCCGATTGTAAAACGGCGTAGCGTTCCCCTGGTTATTGGGCGGAACCTTTCCGGTTCCCAGAACCGTGCTGCGTCCGCGCTGATCGACCTTTGTTACCGTATAGGTCTGGGTCAGGTTCTGAGCGGCGTCATCGATATTGTTGATCACGCCAAGGTAAGACTGAAGCACCGTGTTGGTGTTCTTGAAAGTGGTTGTGAACTGGAACTGGTAACTGATTGTAGCTCGGCCCGACGCCACATCGTTGCTGGTCGCAACTCGAATCTCGTAGAGAACATCGTCATCAAAGTTGTACTTGTTTGGCCCGATCCCCGGCTCCTCATGAGGATAAACGCCAAGCGCGGTGATCAGCATCTTCACGCCGTTCTCGTTTTGCACAAACGCGTAAACGTCAGTAGTATTCGCGGCAGGATCCAAGACGGCCAGCGGCGCGTCCATATGACTTGAAGCAAAGACACCGCCAGGTATCAAAGCTATCAGAGCGAGTGCCGCTCCACGCTGCAAGGTCCTAAACATCTTGTTCATTGCGTTTTTACTCCTTGGTAGATTTCGTTCCCCTTCTAGTTGGCGATGAAGCGGTCGGTGTTCGGCGCTGCGGCTCACCGCGCGGTCACTTGACCGCACGCAACATTCGCTTCATCGGGTTCACAATTCCGCAATTCGCCTGTCCATCTGTTCCCTTTCCGATGGCAGAAGCATCTGCGAGATCGCGGCAGCACGCGCAAACCAACGATGAGCCTCCTTCCTCTCACCCGACATCGCCGCGATGCTGCCCGCGTGATAAAACAACCGCGCGTCCTTCGTCCCCTGAGCGAGAGCTTGCCGCATCGAAGCGCGAGCTTCAGTCAATCGGCCGGCCGCTGCCAGGGACCACGCGAGCGCGTCAACCGTGAACACGTCTTGCCTCGTTTCGATTTCTTTTACAGCAAGGGTCACCGCTTCGCTGATCTGCTCCCCGCGAGTCGCCAGGTACACGGCAAAAGTGCGCGGGTCGTCAGCAGCGCCTCGGCGCTTTAGCTGAGTCTCGACCTCGTGAAATTCATCTATGCGATTCGCGGCACGCAGCGCATCAGCGAGAACCCACAGATACTCGGGCAGCGGATTCAAGCGAGCGGCGCGTCTCGAGGGCTCGACCGCTTCCACCGCCTTGCCTTCCGCCAGCAATACGCGGCTTTGGATGAGATACGCGGGCGCGTAATCGGTCTCGAGCGCGAGCGCGGCTTTGCAAGCCAGCTTTGCGTTCGCAAAATCGCCGGCTTGAAGTTCATAGAGCGCTAGTCGTGTGTAACTCCAGGTTGCAAAGTCGTCGTCACTCGCCGACCGAACTACTTTGCTCATCAACTCGATAGCACCGTGGAGGTCGCCCTTTAGCCATCGAATGTGGGCAGCTCGGCTGTAGGACTGAGGGCCCGGCTTCAAGTCGATCATCTGTTGATAAGCCTTGACCGCTTCGTCTAATCGCCCCTGCTCCATCAAGGCATCGCCCAGTAGACCGAAGTCGACATGCAGTCCCCGCCGCGCGACCAATTCGCGCCCGATCGCCTCCGCCTCCTTGAAGCGGTGCAGGCTGTCCAGCGCGTGGCCGCGAAGCAGTAAGGCATCGGCGTCACCGGGGCGACGAGTCTCTATGCAGGCGGCACAGCTCTCAGCAAGCTTGTAGAAGCCGGGGTCGAAACTCATTCGCGCTTTCCTGACGAAGCTCCAACCGAGTCGCTCCAGCACACCGCTCGGTTCGGCTGAATTGCGAGCTTCTCCTTGAAGTCGCGCGATCTCCTGATCGATTGGCGCTTCTCCCGAATGCGGCGCAACTGCCACGGCGCAATCGACCGGAACGCTTGGAGCCGTGCCGTTTCGACCGCCGCAGCCCGCGAGTGACACCGAAAACGTAATGGTCACCACTGCGATCGCGGCTCTCAGAAACATGAACAGCCTTCCAGTCTGTTCATTATTGAAGCGGATAGCCTCAAGGCTGTCTTGTCGATTTCGCATCTCTCTTGCTCGCCTCTCATGTCTCAGAGCGCACATGTAGCCTCGCGCCAGCGCACACAACAAAGCGCTGAACGGTGATCTGCAGACAGTCTTCGCCCCGCACGAGCCACTACTCGTGGTTCCAGTCGAGTTTGTATCTGAATCAGAGTTCGAAGACCTTCCTCTTCTTGACAGTGTTAAATACGGCCGAGGTGTCGAGTTGGTTTTCACCTCCTTAGCACTTTGGTGTCAAAAGCGCAGGCCCTGATCAGATCTTTCAATCTCGCAGTCGCCGCGAAGCACTTCTTTGACGCGTTTGGTCGCGAAGCGTTAGCGTTCACTTTGTGACTTGGTGGCTTGGTTCCAAGAGATAACCGACGCCTTTCCGTTTGACTCACACAGAGTCCGAGATAGAATTGATTCACCCCTCGCAGGCCGTCGAGTCTAACAATGCAAGAATACATCAGCCGCTTTCGTGATTACCTAAAGTACGAGCGCGACGTCTCGCCCCACACGCTTCGCAATTACATGAGCGACCTCGAGCAGTTTCTCGATTTCTTTTGTCCGAAAGACTCGAAGGGCAACCGCCGCGAAGTTGACATCCGCGACATCGACCACATCAGTATCCGCGAATACCTGGCGACTCTGTATGGACAGCGACGAAAAAAAACCTCGATCGCACGAAAGCTAGCGACGCTTCGTTCGTTCTTCAAGTTCCTTTGCCGCGAAGAGATCATAGAGTTGAACCCGGCGCGGCTCGTTTCAGGACCGCGACTCGAAAAACGCCTGCCGAGGATACTGCCCATCGAAGAAATGTTTCGTTTTCTCGAGACGCCCGACACGGGGACCGTCCTTGGGAAGCGAGACCGCGCACTACTCGAGCTGCTGTACGCGACCGGCTGTCGGGTCTCCGAGCTGGCCGGGATCAACATCGACGACCTGGACTTCAAACGCGAGAGCGTCCTGCTGCGCGGCAAGGGACGCAAGGAACGCATCGTCCCGTTCGGCTCGAAGGCGAAAGAAACCCTCTATGTTTACATCGACTCGCGAGGCGAGTTGCTCGCCGTCGCGCCTGAGACCAAACGCGACAGCACCGCGCTGTTTCTGAATTATCAAGGCACGCGGATAACCACGCGATCGATCGGCAGGATGATCGAGAAGTACGTTCGCGAATGCGCGATCCTTTACGACATCAGCCCGCACTCTCTCCGCCATTCGTTCGCCACGCATATGCTGTCGGCGGGCGCCGACCTTCGTGCGATTCAAGAACTACTGGGCCACGCGAGTCTTTCGAGCACGCAAATCTACACTCACGTTTCGATCGAGCAACTCATGCAGGTGTACGATAAGGCTCATCCGCGAGCGTAGCCTTGAAGGTGCGATCCGAAACGCTTACTGCAGTCGGGAGACTCCGTTCGCATTCTTAATGAAGTTGACTGAAACGATTCAACCTCAAGCACGGCATCTGCTTCATGAACTGTCGTTTAAACTCTTCGTGCCTGGCTCGTGCAGCTTCCAATCAAGTTATTCCACTCGGGCTCATCGTGAAGGATTTCCATAAGCGGATCATTCACAAAAAAGGGTAGCAATAGAAGCCTCCGTCGATGGAGCACTTCAAAAAATGAAGCGCCGATGCCTTGTCGCCCAGCACCGCGCTAGGTCTGAGACACTTTGTAGATCCTTTCGGCGTCTTCCACCACCGGCGGTTTCTTGTCTAATCCTCCTCGTTGCGGCAAGATGTCTTGCGACGCCGAGTGATCATCGGCTCTGTTACTATGTCTTCAACTCTCCGACCGCTGCCGCTTCCCAACTTGAGCCTCAACGCATATCGGATCGAAGGTGTACACGAGATTCTGACCCCCGCTCTTGCGATCTATCCCGAAATCGTGGATTCGAATATCGCGTTCACCCTGGGGCTGCTGGGCGGCGATGCGAATCGCTGGCGGCCTCACGTCAAGACGACAAAGCTCGCTTTCATCATGCGACGTTTGGTTGAAAGCGGTATCACGAACTTCAAGTGTTCGACTTCGCTTGAACTGGCAACCGCGTGCGGAGTCGGGGCTCGAGACGTGTTGCTCGCCTATCCCGCCGTCGGCGCGAACGCACGGCGAGTGCGAGAACTCTCAGATCGGTTCGCTTCAGTTTCGATCTCGGCGCTTGTCGAAAGCGAGGAGCAAATCAAGTTTTGGAGCGGCAGCCGCGCGGGCCTTTTCATCGACGTGAACCCCGGTATGGATCGCACCGGTATCGAGCAAGACCGTGTTGAAGAGGTTGTTCGCGTGGCCCGTGCGATCGAAGCCGCGGGATTGAGTTTCCGCGGCGTGCACTACTACGACGGCCACCTGTCGAGCCTCGCGCTTCCCGAAAGAGAACGCGTCGCGCATCAAGGCTACGATCAGTTGTTGGAAATAGTCACGACATTGTCCGGCGCCGGCGTGACAGTCGGGGAGGTCATCACGGCCGGGACTCCGACGTTCCCGTGTACGCTTTCATACTCGCCGTTTGACGATGCGCAATTCATTCATCGAGCTTCGCCCGGCACGGTGGTCTACGGCGACTGCTCGAGTCTGGCGCAGCTGCCGGCCGAGTATGGTTATCGTCCTGCCGCTGTCGTGGTTTCAACCGTAGTGTCTCAACCTTCTTCGGGCCGGGTGACTTGCGACGCGGGACACAAGACCGTCTCGGCTGACGCAGGAGCGCCGACCTGCGCCGTAATCGGCAGGCCCGATCTACTTCCATTGAAACCAAGCGAAGAGCATCTCCCGATAGAAGTCGCACCCGAAGCGGCAACGCCCCGAACAGGCGAAACACTTTACCTCGTGCCCCGCCACGTCTGTCCCACGGTGAACAACTTTGACCACGCGCTGATCGTGGTCCAGGGTAAAGGCGTCGGTGTTGAGCGTGTCACCGCGCGAGGCCGCGAAGTGTGTACACTCTGAGCAAACACGGTATTGACTTCGTGAACGGAGTATCCACACTCGCCGGGACCATCCCTGTACTCTAAGCACTTACATTCGGCACTCACGCTTTAACAGGATCGATCTTCTGCAAAAAGTTGCGGCAGTCTCCCGTCGTCCCAAGTTGTCGAACAGCACGGGTTGAGTCTCTCGATAACTGATTTGACGGATGGGATGTCAGCGATTGGCTGTGGCGTCGGCCGGTTTCGCCTTCGGTAGGCGCTCATAGTACTCGGAGATGTAGCGCTTCATGCCGAATTCAGCCCAGCTCAATCCGTAGCGTTTAGCCTCAGCAAGCGCTCGTTCGCTGGTCCAGCCTTCGTGCGAGATGCGATAAACCCCGACTATCGTGCCGGTTCGATCTGAACCGCGCCGGCAGTGTATGAAGACCGGCGCGTTGTCGGGCGTATCGATGATCGCCAACACGCGCGCGACCTGCTCGTCTGAAGGCCTGCTCAAACCTGGTAAACCCACGTTGTAGTAACGAAGGCCGGCGCTCTCGACCGTTTCCTTCTCAGCCCTGGCAAGCTCGTCTTCGTCGCGAAGATTGATCACAGTCTTTACCCCGAGCTCTTTAAGGCGGCGGAATCCGGCGCTCGTCGGTTGCGCGCCGCGATAAAGGTTCTCCGTCACCCTGCTAAAGTTGGGAAGTTCATTGTCCGAGGGAACAGACTGAGATTGGGCTGCCGAGATCAGTAGCGCCACAAGCGTCATTGCTGGCAGCAGTTTGATGAGGCTATTCTTCATATCCTTTGCCGTAAACTCGCGGGTGGACACCCGTATGATAGCCTTGCTCTTCCGGGTTTACAATCGCATTGGGTAAGATGTGGCAATCGCCCAACACGTTCGCCACATCCGAAAAAAGGAGCAGCAATGGATAAGGTTCCGCTTAAACAGCGAGCCCGAGATTTTTTCGCCGGTCTTCAAGAAGAGATCTGCGGTGCGGTCGAAAAGCTCGACGGGAAAGGCCAGTTTCGCGAGGACCTCTGGACGCGCGAAGAGGGCGGAGGCGGGCGCACGCGAGTCATGGAAGCCGGTGCGGTTCTTGAAAAAGCGGGAGTAAACTTCTCGGAAGTCCACGGTTCGTTCGAGGAGTCGTTCGCCAACCGGATTCCGGTGGGCGAAGGCACCAGCTTCTTCGCAACCGGAATCTCACTTGTATTGCACCCGCTGAATCCGTTTGTGCCAACGGTTCACGCTAACTTCCGTTACCTGGAAAGGGGCTCGAGCGGATGGTTCGGCGGGGGGTCGGACCTGACGCCTTATTACCCTTACCTGGAAGACGCGATTCATTTTCACCGAACGCTCAAGGAAGCGTGCGATCGGTTTGACGGTTCGTTCTATCCGCGCTTCAAGAAATGGTGTGACGAGTACTTCTTCATAAAGCATCGCAACGAGTCGCGCGGCGTCGGCGGGATATTCTT
This sequence comes from Blastocatellia bacterium, assembly GCA_035558335.1. Taxonomy (GTDB): domain Bacteria; phylum Acidobacteriota; class Blastocatellia; order UBA7656; family UBA7656; genus Onstottus_B. The sequence goes on from DATMCM010000609.1 coordinate 16,909, forward strand.
TGACTACTTGACTGGCGGCGGCGAGGCAAAAACATCGCCGGGAAGCGGAGAAGATTCGACTGATGGTTCGAAAACGGAAGAGCCTGGCCTACAGTTTGTCTTCGAGTTTGTGCAGGGAGTAAGCCGCGCCTTTTTGCCGGCGTATCTTCCAATAGCCGAGCGCCGCAGCGGGGAGCCTCACACCGATCGCGAGCGAGACTTTCAACTGATCAGACGGGGCCGCTACGTCGAGTTCAATCTGGTTTACGATCGCGGGACGCACTTCGGGCTCGAGACTCGCGGGCGGGCCGAGTCGATTTTGATGTCGCTACCACCGCTGGTGCGATGGGTTTACGACTACAAACCCGAGCCCGGCACTCGCGAGGCCGCCGCTCGAGAGTTCTTCAGACCACGCGACTGGCTGAATCTTGAAATGGAGTGACGTCGAGATACTTCGGATCATCCTGCGGGAGATTCGAAATTGACAACGATTCACGTAGATAGTAAGAGAGCACGCCCAGTGCGAAGACGGATCGTGGCATGTGAAGAGCCGTGCGATTCCTTTCCAGCCTTACTTCGAGAGCGGCTTTCCTCACGGCCGCGATCAGTGGGTTTCAATTTGCAGCGAGCAACGGGCGACGATGGCTTTGGCTCTTGATGAGAGGCGCTGGGCCCAGCACGGCCGCGCGAGGCATCCTCTTATTTCTTGCCGGCCGACGCGGCTGCTGCCGACTGCATCTCTGAGGCGACATGCTCGACCTGCGCCATCACTCGCAAGAAATTCTCGCCCAACACCTTCTTGATGTCCGTATCCGAGTAGCCACGCTTCATCAACTCATAAGTGATGTTTGGCAGCTTCGAGATATCTTCCATTCCCACCGGCAATCCGGTCAGCGGGACGCCGTCAAAGTCGGAGCCGATGCCTACGTGATCAATTCCCGCAACTTTTCGAACGTGATCGATGTGGTCGATCAGGGCCGAGAGTGGCGTTGGACCGGGATCGTTGGCTTTGCGAAACTTTTCGCCTTCGTCGGTAACCCGCTTCGGGTCGCTGGGAAACTGTTTGGTCAAATCTTCCTGCACCGTGCGCGTCCGCGCCGCAAGCTCGACTTTGCGTGGATCGAGGAATCCATCGTAAAAGTTGACCATTACTACGCCGCCGTTTTTGGCCAACGCCTTCAACATCTCGTCGGTCATGTTGCGAGGATGGTTTGCAAGCGCACGGCAGGATGAATGCGACGCGATGACCGGGGCCCGCGATACTTCGACCACGTCGAAGAAGGTCTTGTCGGCAACGTGAGAGACGTCGGCCATCATCCCTAGGCGATTCATCTCGCGCATGACTTCTCGGCCGAATTCGGTCAGCCCGTTGTGATGGCTTACAGTTGCGTCGGTGATATCGCCCGACGAGTCGGCCCAGTCGTTGGTGTTTGTGTGAGTCAGCGTCATATAGCGCACACCCAGCTTGTAGAACATTCGCAGCGCGTGAAGGCTGTCTTCGATGGCGTGACCGCCTTCGATTCCCATCAACGCAGCGACCTTGCCTTTGCCCTTGATGCGACGGATATCGGCCGCAGTCGATGCCGACTCGAGCGACTCGGGGTGCCGCCGCACCTGCTCGGTGACTACGTCGATGATATCCAGAGCGCGACGAGCCGCGCCTCCGCCTTCGGACGGCTTCTTGTTGAGGAACTCCTTGCCGACGTACACCGCGAAGAACTCCGCGCTAAGCCCGCCCTCTTTCATTCTTTTGAGATCGGTGTGAGTTATCAGCTTTCCGTCCTTGTCGAATCCGCTCGAGCCCAGATCGAAACCTTGATCGACCATCGGCGAGGTGACGTCGTTGTGAGTGTCGATGACTATCGACGAGCGATGAAGCTTGTCGGCTCGCGCGCGCAACGCAGCATCACCGGTGGTTTGTTTGGTTTGCCGCGGCTTGGCTTTCTGACTCTTTTGCGAAGCGTTAAATGAAGGCGCGCCAAACATCGAAACCGCAATCAGCGCCAGCGAGATTCTTCCTTGTCCGTTGAGCATGTTTGATTGTCCTCGTTTGAATTTCGGTCGCCGTCTTTGAGATGGTAGAGCAAATTGCGCCCTGCTGTTCTCCGGGAACCTCTGCTCGCCCGGCCTTCCCGCCAGCGAGAAGACTCGCGAGAGAATTCACCGCGGAGCGGCCAAGCACGCAGAGGTTCCGCAAAAAGATGTAGAAGGCGGTGCTCAAACTCATTTCGCGGAATAGTAGCCGCGGCGCGAGCGCACTTGGAGTCCCGGGCGTTTGACCTCAACCCGAATCGTCCTGAAAGCACCTTGTTTCGGTTCGTTCTTCGAATAATAAGTCAGCACGAACTGGGCACGCACGTCGGCGGCAAGCCGTTTGTAAATCTCGTCCAGGTCGCGAGCTTCGCGTTTCTGCTCCTCATAGATCGGCGGAAAGAACGCGCGGCCTCCGGTGTCCTCGCAGATCGCTTTTAGCACGAACTCTCCGGCCAGGTCCTGAACGTTCGCCGAAGGCGCGACGCCCGTCGAGTGCACGCCGTAGATCACCGCGTCCGATTTCTGAATCTCGGTCAGCGCGTGTGCAAGCGTCGAACTCGAAACCGTGTCCGTGCCGTCGGATAGCAACACCATCACATGCCGTCCTTCCGCGGGACGAAGATAGCGGGCCGCCGAAATCAAAGCATCGTAAAGCGCCGTAGCGCCCTGCGGCTTGAGCTGAGCAAGCGTGCCGACCAGCTGATCGACGTTTTCAGTGAATCCCATTTCGAGTCTCGGGTCGGAAGCAACGCTCATTATTGCAGCCTTGTCGCCGGGCTGCAGGACCTTGCGAAAAAACTGCGCGGCCGCACGCTGCTCGAAGTCGAACCGATGGCGGATCGAGCTCGAGGTGTCGAAGAGAAAAATCAACCTGAGAGGCAGCTGGCCTTCCCGGTAGAGTCCGGCGATGTCCTGCGGGACGTTGTCCTCGTACAGCGTGAAGTCCTTCTGCGTAAGATCGTTTACCTGGTTCCCCGCCGGATCCGTCACAGACGTAATGACCGTCACAAGTTCGGCTCGGAGCTTTATCGGCTTCTCGTCCTGCCCTTCGGTGGCTGGGCGAGTCGATTCATCCCCCGGAGGCGGAGAAACCGGCCGTCTCCCTTGTGACTGGGGAGGAGGTTGGGGCTTGGGCGGCGGCGGCGTCTGACGGCCAGACTGCGCCGTCGCGAAAGCTAAGGGCAAGATGCAAAGCGCAATAAGAAAAATGGTGCGCAATGGCACTCGCACGAATCTATGATGAATCGTCGGCAGCAACAACCAACCGCTCCTTCTGCCTCCCGGCGTATTATCGTTGGCCCTTTTCATAAGACCTGATGCGCTGCGGCCCTTGAAAGATAGCCTGCGCGCCATGTCTCGAATTCCTTCAGCCCCAGTTCGACCATGAGCGCGTGTCGGTCGAGCTTGCGGCGGAGCCTGCGGCGATCCGCCTCGTCGAGCGGCGGCAGTAACGCAAACGTTATGTTCATCGGTTGAAAGTTCGTCGGGTCCGCGTTGGCGATGTAGTTGGTAAGACTCCCCATCGCAGTTCGTCGCGGCGCCGGACGCGGCTCGCGTCCGCGTCCAAGCTCGACCGCGTGGACGCCCGCCATGAATCCCGTGGCCATCGCCTCGATGTAGCCTTCCACTCCCGAAATCTGCCCTGCGAAAAGAACCCGCGGAAGCTCTCGCATCTGCAGCGTCTCGGTTAGGAGCGCGGGCGCACATATGAATGTGTTTCGGTGAATCTGGCCAAAGCGGTTGAACTCCGCTTGCTCCAGGCCGGGAATCAATCGCAACACCCGCTTTTGTTCGCCGAACTTCAGATGGTTCTGAAAGCCGACCAGATTGTAGCTGTCTGCCAGGAGGTTCTCCTGCCTCAGTTGAACAACCGCAAACGGCTGTCTGCCGGTTCGTGGATCTCGCAGGCCCACAGGCTTCATCGGTCCGTAGCGCAAGGTGTCGCGGCCCCGGCGCGCCAGCTCCTCGATCGGAAGACAGCCTTCGAAGTACATGGTCTTCTCGAATTCGTGAAGGGCCACCGACTCGGCGGAAATGAGCTCATCGTAGAATCGACCGTACTCCGCTTCGTCCATCGGGCAGTTGAGATAATCGGGACCTCCTTTGTCATAGCGCGCCGCCGGAAACGCGATCCGTTGATCGATTGTGTCGGCTTCTACGACTGGCGAAATTGCGTCGTAAAAGTAAAGCTGAGAAGAGCCGGTGAGCCGCGCAATCTGTTCTGAGAGCGCCGGCGATGTAAGCGGCCCGGTAGCGATTATCACCGGACCTTCACCTGGAAGTTCCTTGACCTCACCTCGAATGACTTGAATGTTCGGATGGGTTGCGATGCGCCGGGTCACTTCCTCAGCGAAGCGCTCGCGGTCGACCGCCAATGCTGCTCCGGCCGGGACCGCGGTCTGGTGTGCGATTTCGATCAGCAGCGAGCCGCCTCGTCGCAGCTCCTCTTTCAGCAGGTAAGGCGCGGAGCCTGGTTGGTCCGACTTGAGTGAGTTCGAGCATACTATCTCTGCCAGACTTCCCGTTTTGTGGGCCGCTGTTCCGGTTGCGGGCCGCATCTCGAAGAGTTGGACTCGAGCGCCGCGTTGGGCTGCTTGCCAGGCTGCTTCCGAACCCGCCAGACCTCCGCCTATTACTGTTATCGTTTGTTCGCCGTTAAAGGTGTCTTTCACGTTCTTCGATTCTAGCATCGCGGCGCCGGTTCATCCACGCATTAACCTGCTCGGTAATGCGTCAGATTGAGTTTAGAGTTTGGAGTTCGGAGTTCGGAGTTCGGAGTTCGGAGTTTAGGGTTCTGGGTTCCGGCCATCAACGTAGTTGCAAGGTGAAGCTTGAACTCTGACCCGAACTCTAAACCCCGAACTCTGAACTCTGAACCCTGAACCCCTGAACCCTGAACTCTGAACCTGAACTCTGAACCCCGAACCCCGAACCCTGAACGCAATCTTTCGTCCATCACTCGTCACTTGTCACTGTCACTGAGTTGATATAGTCTTGCGCCGCTTATGAACGGGGATGCCGAGACCGCCGTAGAGGAAGCGAACATAGAGTTCTACCGCGCGCTTGAATCCGGAGACCTCGAGCGAATGGAGGAAGTGTGGGCGCACGAAGACTGGGTCAGGTGCGTTCACCCCGGCTGGGACCTGGTCACCGGCTGGCAGCGAGTTCGTGAAAGCTGGCAGATGATCTTCGACGGCGGTCAGAAGATGAGGGCCTCTCCCTCGGACGTTTGGGTTCAAGCCGCCGGAGACATAGCGGTAGTCACTTGTACCGAGAACATCACCGTGTTCAACGAAGCCAGCTTCGACTCCGCGCAGGCTACTGCAACGAATCTCTATGTGCGCCGGCAGGAGCGCTGGCTAATGGTGCATCATCATGCCTCACCCATCCCCACCATCGTCCCAAATAACTCATCGGACACGATTCAATAGCTTCCGAGAATTCGTCGGAAAATCCAGAAATTCATTGCGATTGCCAGCTCCGAATTAGGAGAGCGGCGGAGGCCTACAGGCAAGTGCTGCAATACCTGGATTTTCATGGGGGACATAGCGCTGGATCGGGGTGGAATCGTTGTTGCTAGAGAGCAATGAGGATTTAGTCGTGCCCAGTTAGACAACTGGACAAACCCGCTCAGAACCGCCCAGCGAGCGATTTTCATGCAAGGACCTCACGAAAGGAGAGATCCCATGACTAGACGTGTCGTAAGTCTACTGCTCACGCTTACTCTGATCTCGATGTTCCCTGCAATGACCGGGAAGGCGCAGACGGCAACAGCGACAATCGTTGGAACCGTCCTCGATCCGCAGGGGGCTGTAGTGGCTAATGCTGATGTAACTGCTAGGAACGTGGACACCGGCATTGAACGAACTACAAAATCTACCTCCGAAGGGTTATACCGCTTCGGCAACCTGCCGCCCGGCGTTTATGACGTGCGGGTAGAAACGCAGGGCTTCGGGAAAGCTGAAGCCAAAGGTGTCAAGCTGCAGGTGGGGGAACAGAGGGACGTAAATTTCGCCCTGGTTGTCTCGGGTTCAACAGCGACCGTGGACATAACCGCAGGTGAGGCGCTGGTGGAGACGAGCAAGACTGATGTTTCAAGCGTCATCGACAGCAAGCAGGTGGCGACCCTCCCCACCACCACAAGCTTTAACGGAATTGGCGGCGTTGCCAATGACTACGCCGGCCTGGCTACCATTGCGCCGGGCGTCAAATACGATTTCACCACCGTTTCCAGCGACCTGACTGGACCAGGAGCAGTGAACAACCGAGGCATTCAGGTCAACGTCGATGGCGGCACCATCTCAGATCAAGTAGTTTCAGGTCGCGACTCGCTTGGAGCGTCGGTTGAAGAAGTGAAAGAGTTCCAGGTGCTGACCAATAGCTACAATGCGGAGTATGGCCAGTCTGGCGGCGTCGTGCTCAACGTAATTACCAAGTCGGGCACTAATGGCTTCCACGGCGACGGACATTACTACACGCGTGGCCGGAACCTGACGGCGTCGACCTTCTTCTACAACACGAGCGACGCCGCTAATTTCCGTCGCGCGCCGTTCCACAAGTATGAAGGTGGGTTCACCGCGGGTGGTCCGCTCATCAAGGATCGAACATTTTGGTTCACGAGCTATGAGCAGACCCGCCAGGGAATACCCATTCAATTGACGCCGCCCGGAGGCTCGATCAATCTTACGCAGCCAACAAAGGAGTTGTTATGGTCCGCGAAAATTGATCACAAGCTTTCGGCTAATAACAGCATCTCGGCGCGCTTCAATTTGCAGCGGGACTTAACCGATAATATAGTGGTGCAGATTCCCAACTTTGCCGCGCCTGAGTCGCTGGTCTCCACGGTAGTTCACGATCACACTCTCAACATTTCGTTGACTTCCACACCAACGACACACATCGTGAACGAAGCGCGATTCTTCTGGCACCGTTTGCTGAGCCAAACACCAACCAAGAGCGAGTCACCTGGTCAGCAGGGTGCGAACTTTTATACTGGGGCGGCGTTCTGTTGCCCGCAGGGTGCGGACCAAAATCGCTACCAGTACATAGACAATCTGTCGTGGACGCACGGTACTCACACGGTGAAGACCGGCTTGAACATAAGCCACTTCCCGTATTTCTCGCTGTTCACACAGTTCCACTTCGGCCTTTACAAGGGGTTCCCAAATCCTGCGCCCAATCAAGGGCTGCCGACTCAGTTCCAGGTTGGTATTGGCCCGGCGCAAGTCAACGCGACAGATAACATCTACGGCTTCTATGTTCAGGATACGTGGAAACTGAAGTCGAACCTCACGCTGAACTATGGCGTGCGGTACGACCTCGAAGACGGCGCGTTCAAGGGCGGCACGATCAAGGCCGACGTGAAGGGCGGCTGCCTGCAAGGCAATGGCATCGTGCCGGCTTGCTCGTCGGACCATAACAATTGGCAGCCCAGGGTTGGCCTGGCGTGGAGCCCGCGCTTTGAGAAGGGCTTCTTGCATACGATCTTTGGCGATACGGATAAAAGCGTCATACGCGCCTCATTTGCCGAAGTCACCCAGCTCGCGTATCTCAACGTTTCTCTTGATTCGTTGAATTTCGATGGTGTAAATCTGTTCACAACCACGTTCACCAGCCCCGCGGTTCTTTCGTTCTTCCCGAACCGTCCACCGGACAGCCTTCTCTCGACGTTGAGGCCGCCGGGCTTCTTTGGCCGCGTACGTCCGATCGCCAACGATCTGCGGAATCCAGAGGTTCGCCATTTCAATGCGTCGATAACTCGACAGATTGGTAGAACTTTCGTGCTGGATGTTGGCTATGTGGGTGTGCTTGGATACGGGCTGTTCGGGGAGCGCGATACCAACTTCCCGATCATCAAGGCGGACCCAAGCCATCCGGGCTTTTTCTACTTTGGTGGAAGACCAGATGTGCGCCTCGATGCGGTCCGTACAAATGAGAACTCGCGCACATCTGCCTACCACGGGCTCCTGGTGAGCGCCACGAAGCGTCTGTCCCATCACTTCCAGTTTCAGGCAGGCTATGCGCTATCGAAGCAGCTTTCCTCATCGGAGGACTTCTTCGGCCTGTCCGAGCCCGGCGATGTGACTAATATTCACGCAGAGCGCGCGCTCGCGCAGAATGACACTCGTCACCAGGGGAACTTCGGTCTTGTGTTTGATACCGAGAAGCTTACTGACAGGTCGATTGTCAGACACGTAGTCAATGACTGGACGATAGGCGTTATCGGTCAACTCCAATCAGGGCGGCCTTACCCTGTCTCGACGGGAGACGTTCCGTTCGCCACCTCCGCCTTCTTCGGCGCCGGCAACGAGAGTCAGCAGCGCCCGAATGTGTTGCCGGACGGCACACTCATTTCGACCAACATTGCTTCGGCTTTCCAAACCAACTTGAATATCAGCCAGGCAGGTAAGGTCGTGTGTCCAACTTGTCCGCAGACGACATTCCTCGCGCCCGCGGATGCCGACCCGCGCGGGTCGGTGGATACGTTAACCGGCGACCTTGTTGACTTCCAGTTTGTCAACGGAAACCTCGTTCGCAACGCCGGCCACACCGATCCGTACTATCGCTTCGATATGTCGTTCATCAAGGCGTTTCCAATCCGGGAGAGTATGCGTCTGGAGTTGAAGGCAGACATCTTCAACATCTTCAACCATCCGCTCTTCCTCCTGTTCAACACCAACGACGTCCTGAGTCTGATGGCGGTCTCGACTGATCCGAACTGCCGTGGGTGCCTCAACGCACATACCGGCCGGTACATCGGCGCTGATGGTCGAGTGCTGAAGATTCAGGACCTGCAGAGCGGTCGAGTGAGTCGGGACATTCAGAACGGTATATTCGCCACGCTTAATCCAGGTGGGAATAGAGGACAGGGCATTGGCGATCCGGCAGCCACCGACATTACGCGAACGGTTCAGTTGTCCGTCCGATTCAGATGGTAATGCGGTCGAGCCAGTCGAAGCAGCTGTCTCAGACAAACCTGGAGGGGCGGGCCCAAACGCCCGCCCCTCTCTTTCATAAAATCAAACGCTCGTTTGTCGTCCGTCTGAGAGTGATCTGGATGACGAACGTCGCACCTTCACAATCGTCGCATGACTGATCATTTTTGACGCGAACGCAGCTCGGCTATTTTCTGCCGAGCTTGTCGCGCATCGTCGGAGTCCGGCTTTTGCTTAAGATAAGCCTCGAGCTCGGCGACCGCTTCGGTAACCCGATTCTCACTCGCATAGAGCTGACCGAGATAGTAATGCGCTATAGCTATTTCACTCCCTCCCAACGAGAGCGCTCGCGCGAACTCATCTTCCGCTTCCTCAGGGCGCGCAGTCTTCCAAAGCGTGATCCCCAGGTAGAGGTGCGCCAGAGGCAAGCTGGAATCAATCGCGACCGCTGCCCGAAGGTGTGGTTCGGCTCTCGGGAAGTCTTGTCGGCGCACGTTTGCAATGCCGAGGTTGAGCCGGGGGTTGAACGCTTTCGGGTCCAACACCGTGGATCTCTCGAGCACCCCGATCGCATCGTCGATCAGATCAAGCTTGATGTAGGCGACGCCCAGATCGTTGTACGCTTGAAAGTACTCGGGATAGATCGCAATCGCGCGCTTCAACTCTTCAATTGCCTCGTGCGTCTTGCCGTGTTTGGAGAAGTCCACCGAACGATTGTAAGCCTTACGAGCCTGCTTCGGGATCGAGTCATTTGCCTCGCGGGCCGAAATGGTACTGCGCTCTCCCTTGCGCCCCGGCGCGTTCTCGCCTTTCGGATTAAGGTACACGGTTATCGAGACTACGTCGGGCGAATAACGGGTTATCTCAACCCGTTCGGTTGTGGTGTTGTAGGTGCGATCATCGGACGGAACGACGATGGTGTATATGCCAGTGCTGAGGTTTCGAACCTCGAAGTTCCCAGTCGAATCGGTGAAGCTGTCCCGAATGATTTCGCCTTCGTTGCCTTCGAGTCTGATCTTGATGCTCTGCGACGACGATCCATCGGGCAGCGTCACCCGAGCTCGCAAGCTCCGACTGCGCTGGGCAGCCGCGCACGTGGCAATGATCGTAATTGACAACAAAACGGCTGCGCATCTGAAGACGCTCGAGCGATGAAGGCTGCGCATCACGGTTCTCCTTGCGTCGGTGGGCACGTTTTTTTTCATAGTACCGCACGCGTTGAAATACGCCAAATCCGGAGGAGCGGAATGCTTGCTGAGGATGTGCGCCTGGACTATGATCCTTCCCGGCATCTGATCGCACCCGCCCTTTCACAATCTGAAGCCGAACCTGAGGAGTAAGGCAATGACGAAATCACGCATCACGATTTTCGTTTTGATCCTTCTGCTTTTCTCAAACTCCGCGCCCGCGGGGTCGTCACACCAGAAGCAGGACGAGCCAGTGCGCATCGGTGTCAATCTGGTCACGCTCGATGTGTCAGTGGCCGACAAGCGGCGCCGCCCGGTTCCCAACTTGACCGCAAAAGACTTCACAGTGATCGAAGATGGAGTGCCTCAAAAGATCGAGTCTTTCACTTCCGGCGTTGCGCCGATACGCAACGATCTGAAGACCCGAAGCAATCAAAAAGAACACACCGCTGTCCCGTCGGGTCGCCAACCAGCAGCGG
>DATMCM010000610.1:0-3251 GCA_035558335.1 Blastocatellia bacterium
AAACGGTGATCGGCGAAGGAAGCATCATCGGCGGGAATGTGTGGCTGACCGAGTCGGTCCCTCCCGGGTCACGCGTTGTTCAGGCCGAAGCGAAGCCGCGATTCCTGGCGCCCGATGAGCAGCTTCAAGAAGTGTGATCACCGCCACATCGAACGCAACGCGGCCATCGCTGCGCCATTCCGCTTCACTATACCTAGACCTTCGGAATACCAGAACGAGTCTTTTTCCAGACCCGGGAGACAAGAGATGCAGCCAACCGACAAACTCTATTTCACCGACTCAAGCATCCTTGAGTTCGACGCCACCGTTCTCGATGTGAGACCTGGAGCGGACGGCTACAAAGTCATACTTGACCGCACTGCATTTTACCCGACCGGTGGGGGGCAACCGAATGACACCGGGATGCTTGGTGACGCGCGCGTGATCGACGTAGTCGAAGACGAACTTGGTATCGTCTCTCACATTGTTCAGGACGGCGCGTCGGTCGAGCGAGGCGCTACGATCAGCGGAAAGATCGACCGTGCTCGCAGGCAGGACCACATGCAACAACACAGCGGCCAACACGTCCTGTCGCAAGCATTCATCCAGGCTTGCGGCGCCGAAACTCGCTCCTTTCATCTCGGACCGACGACTTCAACCATCGATATAGAATCGCCAACTCCAACAGATGAGCTGATTCAAACGGCTGAAGAGATAGCCAATGCAGTTATCTTCGAAGACCGGCCGATGCGCGTGCACATGGTCAACGATGAGCAGGCTGCGCGGCTGCCGCTAAGAAAGGAGAGCGCGGTGCGAGGCAGTATCCGCGTGATCGAGATCGACAACTTCGACTGGTCTCCTTGCGGTGGAACACACGCAGCACGCACCGGCCAGATCGGTTTGATTGCGCTAAGATCCTGGGAACGCGCAAAAAGAATGACTCGAGTGGAGTTTGTTTGTGGCCACCGTGTGCTTGACGACTACCGGCTAGCGCACAACACCGCGGTGCGAGTTGCGCGCTTGTTCAGCGCAGATCGAGACTCATCGCCGGAGTTGGTAGCGAAGACGCTTGACGAAAACAGAGAGCTCAAGAAACGCACCCGCGATTTGCTGGAGCTAGCGATGACCGCCGAAGCCCTGGAGTCATTGGCCACTGCCGAGGTCGTGCAGGGATTCAAGCTAATCCACGCGGTGTTCAACGGACGAGACTTCGATGAGGTTAGAACCCTGGCTGCGAAGATCGTTGGAGCCGAGCCGGCAATTGCGCTGCTTGCCACGAAGCAGCCTAACGGCGCGAGGCTCGTCTTCGCGCGATCAAAGTCGCTGATTCCGGACATGGGCAAGCTTATGGCGGAAGCTTGCAGAGTGCTGGACGGGCGAGGCGGCGGAAGACCCGAGATGGCGCAGGGCGGCGGACCAAACGCTGACAAGGTCGAACTAGCACTCGAAGCAGTCGCAAAGCTGGCGAGTGTTGTCGCGTGAGCGCGATGCCAAATCGAGCTTGAAATTCTTCGAACGCTCGTTCGATAATGGGGATGCCCGACGCACTGCCGGGCAATCAGAAAAAGCGGAGGCCCAATGGCTAGCTACTCAACGAGCACGATCACAAAGAAATATCATGACGCTATTGTGGATTGGCAGCTAAAGCATTTTCCCGAACTCGATCTCCTCGAAAAACATTGGGATGACCATTTCCGAGGCGTGCCGCCGTTTCAGCTTCTGGCAAAGGTTGGAACCATCCAAAGCGACATTGTCGAAGTAGGTCAATATAGCGGCCGCAAACGGTTCGAATCGGCAAAAGAGATGGTGGGCAATGCCTTCTTCAGCGCCCGCGACATCGTGCGCGCGCAGTGCTCAACGGAGCTTGGATCGATCCAGCAACATCGACTGACGCTGGATCAGGCGGTCAACGACAAAGGCAAGTTTGCGGTGTTGCGAATAATGGCGGAAGAGCTGCGGCACGCCTATCAGATGTTCTGGGTCCTGGACCAGGATCCGACCTGGAAAAAACCCGGGCTTGGCGATGTTGCCAGGCAGACGATCGAGGAACTGTTGTCGATGGAGTTGGGCGGGCATGTGCTTGACGCGTTCAATATCGACTTTGCAGACTTTCTGGACAATGTAACCTATGCGACGGTGATTGATCTGGTCGGCAAGTATCAGTTGGAGATGCAACAGGTTTTTAGCTACGCTCCGATGGCTCGGAGTATGGGACCGATGCTTCAAGAGGAAGCCTTCCACCTGGGCAGCGGGCGAAAGCTGTTGAAGGAGATCGGGCAGATGGCGGCGCGTGGCGAGGGGGACTACAGCATCGACGATATGCAGCGGGCGCTTAACCTGTGGTTCCCGCGAGGGCTTGAGATGTTCGGCAACGAGCACGGCGGAGAGACGGCCGTGACCTTTGGATTTAAGGACAAGACTAACGGCGTGGCACAGGCCGAATACATCGAAGAAGTGCTTGGCGTCATTCGAAACACCAACGTCGCGGTCGTGCAGGAACGCGTCCCCGGCCTTTCTCGAGAAGACGCACATACTTTGATTGATGAAATCGAGAGGAGCGGCGATCCTAAGCAAGGCATTGGGCCCGAAGACTTGCTGCTGATGCCGGACACGAAGTTCTTCAGGAAACGAGGACCCGACGAAGTCGTTTTCAAGCCTTACGATGTGAGAGGAAATCTGCTGACGGAATTGGGAGTCGAGCTCTCGCCGGAAGGCTATCTGACGTACCTGTCGACTGTTCTCCCGGAGAAATTCATCGGGAGCCGAGAGTACCACAAATACGTCGATCAACTGCTTGACCATTTCGCCTGCCAGTGAAGTTCAACTCTGGCCTAGCACAAAAGGGCGGCCTTCCTCGGCCGCCTTTTTATTCCCTAGAACCGAACAGCGTTATGTCTCTGCCAAGCCGAGCAACGCTCCGCAGCGCATTTGCCGCATTCAAGCATTGATGCTATCGTCTCGCTTTTGTTCCTGGAGGAAATTTGCCGAACGCGAAAGAGTTCTGGGCCATCTACCTGAGCATTGCCATCAGCTATCTAGGGGTCGGACTAGTTGCACCCCTGATAGCGATCGTTCTCTCCGAGCACGGCGAGAACAGCTTTATGATCGGACTGACCGGTACGACGATGTTCGCAGCGTTCACGGTTGCTTCGTTTCCAATCGGCGCGACAACGGATCGCCTGGGGCCAAAACGAGTTCTGGTGGGTGGTCTGGTGGTCTACGGAGTCTCGATCTTTCTGTTCGCCTTCATTAAAGACACATGGTTGTTTTTC
>DATMCM010000611.1:0-10546 GCA_035558335.1 Blastocatellia bacterium
TACCGAGAGCGGCGGTACGGGAAAGACAGCGATTGATCAGGCTGAGGCCGTGGCGGTGATGCTGGAGAAGTATGAAATCTGTCACGCCCTCTTTCACGGCTTTGACTGGTCGTTGTGGATCACGGGCAAGCCACAGGATCGGCTGTCGTTATTGCCCGCCGCACAGGAACACGTCCTCGCGCTAGAAGATGGAAAAGCCCGTCTGATGCGCTCGGTAACAGAACTCTCGCAAGCCTTCGCCCTCGCTGTCCCGCACGAGGAAGCGATACGGATCCGCGATGATGTCGGCTTCTTCCAAGCGGTGCGGGCGGTGCTGGCGAAGAGCACGCCTGGCGAGCAGAAGACCGATGAGGAGCTGGATCACACGATTCGGCAGATTATCTCGAAGGCGATGGTGTCCGACGAGGTAGTGGACATCTTTGCTGCAGCCGGATTAAAGAAGCCGGACATCTCGATACTCTCCGACGAATTCCTCGCCGAGGTGCGTGACATGCCACAGCGGAACCTGGCTGTTGAGTTGTTACGCAAGCTTCTCTCAGGCGAGATCAAGACGCGCTCGCGGCGCAACATCGTCCAGGCGCGCTCCTTCGCCGAACTGCTGGAGCAGGCTGTGCGTAAGTACCAGAACCGGGCGATCGAGGCGGCGCTGGTGATCGAGGAAATGATCGCGCTCGCGAAACAGATGCGCGAGGCTAACGCGAGGGGTGAGGCGCTGGACTTGAGTGAAGACGAGCTTGCCTTCTATGACGCTCTGGAGGTCAACGACAGCGCGGTCAAGGTACTTGGCGAGCCGACCCTGGTTCAGATCGCTCGCGAGTTGGTTGAAATGGTGAAGAGAAACGTCACCATCGACTGGACCGTCCGCGAAAACGTTCGCGCCCAACTAAGAGTCATCGTGAAACGCATCCTGCGCAAGTACGGCTACCCGCCCGACAAACAGGAGAAGGCTACACAGACGGTGCTGGAACAAGCGGAGGTCCTCTCAGAGTTGTGGGCAGTCGTGTAGATCCACAACGTCTGGATCTATCTCGCGGGCGCGGACGATTTATGAGTGAAGGTAGTCAGACTCATTGCTGACTGCATCTTCTAGGTATTCACTCCTTAGGGTTCCGATGGATCGAGCCGCGAGAAGATCGGGTCAACCCTCAATCTGTCCACTCTGACTCCGGAATCTCTGCGCTCTTAAGGATCGCGCGTAGCGTCCCAAGCGGCAGGGTGCGGCCTCGATGAGCGGGAATGATTACCTGCAGTCCTTTCTCTTGGTTTCTCCACTTGCGGTGGCTGCCTTTTTGGGAGATCAAGAGGAACCCGTGTTGTCTGAGGACACCTTCAACCTCGCGCGCAGTCATTCTGCGGATGCGGTCGCTCATTCAGACTGTGATCTCCCGGATGATCGTTCCGGCTGCAAGCTCAATCGGGTCGGGCTGCAAGTAAAGCTCTATGGCCTCGCGAATACTGTCCAAAGCCTCTTCTTCGGTCATACCGGCGGAAGCACAACCGGGGAGTTCCGGGCACCAGGCAGCCCAGTCACCGGTCTCAGTATCCCGTTCAAGCAACACTCGCCATTTCATCATCGTTTACCTCCGTCGCTTGATCGCTCCAACTCGGATGAGTCAACGGCCTCCAAAAAGCTCCTCGCCGCGTAAGTTCAATGAAGCTTAACATCCCGAGCTAAGCAATCGCCCGATCACGCCTGGACCGGTTCGCCGGTTATTCGTTCAACGTCCATTACGCCTTTGACCGACTTGAGCGCTCCGGTGATCTTCTCGAGGTGTTTTAGATCGAATATCTCTGCGGTGAGCACGAGCTGGCCGCGGCCCTCGTGGTCTAAAGAGGCGCGGATGTCGCGGATGTTTGTTCCTACTCCGGCGATGGCTTGAGTCACGTCGGCAACCATCCCGGGGCGGTCCTCGGTTACAAGCTTCATAGTGATCGGATATGCCGCCGCGCTGGTCGAGTCCGCCTTCATCCATTCGACTTCGATGATCCGCTCCGGATTCACAAGCAAACCCGGCAAATTGGGACAGCGGGTCGAGTGAACTGCGACCCCTTTGCCGCGCGTGATGTATCCGATGATCTCCTCACCCCGGATTGGATTGCAGCACCGCGCGCGGTAGACCATCAAGTCGTCAACGCCTTTTACGACAATGCGGTCCTCGAGTCCGAGCGCACGCTTTACGACCTGTTTCAGTGAAGGCCGCTTTTCTTGTTCGACTTCGGCCGCGCGTTCAGGCGGCAGGAGCTTGGCAATGACGTTTCGCGGAAGCACCTTGCCGTATCCGATCGCCGCCAACAAATCGTCGGCGCGCGCGCAGCCATAATCAGATGCAATTCGCTCAAGGTCGCCGTTCGATAAAAGTTTCCTGGGGTTCAATCGGAAGCGATCGGCCTCTTTCTCGAAGAGCTTCTTGCCGAGATCGATCGCCGTCACTCGTTCGCTTTCCGCCAGGTAGTGGCGAATCTTGGACCGAGCCCGCGAAGTCTGGACGAAGTTCATCCAGTCCCGCGACGGACGCGAAGAGGGCGACGTCATTATCTCGACCACGTCCCCGTTTCGAAGCTGGCTCCGGAGCGGCACGATTCGTCCATTCACCTTCGCCCCGCTGCAGGTCAGCCCCACCTGGGTGTGGATGACAAACGCGAAGTCGATCGGCGTCGCGCCGCGAGGCAATTCAATCACCTTGCCCTTCGGCGTGAAGCAGTAGACCTCTTTCGGATAAAGATCCAGCTTGAGCGAATCGAGAAACTCGCGCGAGTCTTTTACCTCCTGCTGCCATTCGACCAATCGCTTCAACCACACAAAGGCTTCGTCTTCATCGGTGTGAGTGCCGCGCCGCCCCTCTTTGTATTTCCAGTGGGCGGCGATGCCTTCTTCGGCTATCGAGTGCATCTCTTCGGTTCGTATCTGAACCTCGAGCGGCTGGCCGCCATCGGCGACGACCGAAGTATGCAGCGACTGATAGAAGTTCTCGCGGGGTATCGCGATCCAGTCTTTAAAGCGAGTCGGGATCGGTTTCCATGCGGTGTGGATTACACCAAGCGCACCGTAGCAGTCTTTTACCGATTCGGTGATTATCCGGATGGCGACCAGGTCGTACACCTGATCTATGCTTATGTGCTGGCGTCTTAGCTTCTGGTAGATCGAGAACAACCGTTTTATGCGGCCCTCGATGTGAACGATGTGAACTCCCGACCCCTCCATCATCGAGTTGATCTGCTGCTTGACCTCCTGGAGGAAAGCTTCCAACCGCTTTCTGCGGCTCTCGACCAACTGCTGGAGCTTGAGGTACTCCTCCGGCTCGATGTGTTTGAAAGCCAGGTCTTCGAGTTCGCCGCGGACGCGGCTCATACCCAGCCGGTGGGCAATGGGAGCGTACACGTCCAGGGTTTCCTGAGCGATGCGGCGGCGCTTTTCGCCGGGCAGATATTCAAGCGTACGCATGTTGTGCAGGCGGTCGGCGAGTTTTACCAGCACGACCCGCACGTCATCGACCATCGCAAGCAGCATCTTGCGCATGTTGAGCGCCTGACGCTCCTCGTAGGATGCATGGTCGAGCTTGGATATTTTCGTGAGACCGTCGACAAGATGCGCAATCTCCGGCCCGAAATACTCCTCGATGTCTTCAATCGAGGTCTCGGTGTCTTCAACAATGTCGTGAAGAAGTCCGGTAGCAACGCAGATGGGATCGAGCTTTAGTTCGGCAAGTATGTTCGCGACTTCCAGAGGGTGAACGAGATATGGCTCACCGGACTTGCGTATCTGGCCGCGGTGCTGGCGCGCAGAGAACAGGTAAGCGCGGCGCAGCAGATCGTCGGATGCGCCGGGGTGGTTTTCATGAACCTTTTCAACTATTGTCTCGAACCGAATCATTGCTTGCCCGGTGCGCGAAGGCACTCGCGAGCGGGGGAACCCTCTGGCCCAGGCTCGCGCTTACGACCAACCGTTGGTCAAAAAAGAAAAAAGGTGACGACCCGAAGGGCATCACCTCAAATCTTAACATAGGAGGATAGCTACTTCACTGCGACGCCGGTGCGCCCTCGCCACCAGCCGCGGCTTGCTGCTTTTGAAGCGCCAGGAATTTCTCCTGCATTTCGTCGATCTTCGCCTTAAGCTCCTTGTACTTGGAAGGTTCGACCTTGCTATCTTCAATGAACACCAGTTTCTCGTAAAACCAGGCGTTGGCATAGTCCGGCTGTTCCTTGATTGCCATCTGCAGGTACTTGTGGGCCTTACCAACCAGCGGCTTCATCTTCTCAAGAACGTCCGGGGGTACGGGTTGCTTTTTCATCGTGTAGCCCGCGTTCATGTCGTACGCCTCTTTCCAGTAGCCAACCCCAAGGGTGTAGTAGACATCGGCCTTGGTCTTTGGCGAGGCGTTAGACAACTGTGCGCGCTTTTCGAGCGTGTCGCGCTGCAGTTGCTTATACTGCGGAGCCTTTTCGGGGCTTACTCTGGACAGCTCATCGTAGAGATGAGCCTTGAAAGCAAGCGCTTGATCCACGGCCTCCGGCTTGTCCTGATTCCTTGCGATGATGTCGTCGTACGCGGCTATGGTCTTCGCTCCGAGATCTTCCGTAAGGTTCTGCGCAAACTGGGCATTCAAAGCGCGCGCGTAGAACAACTGGGCGTTGGTCAGGTCGGGGCTCAGCTTGAGCGCTTCCTGAAACTTCTCTTCGGCGGTCTGATACTTACCCTTGTTGAACTCACGCACGCCGTCGTTGAGGCTGTTCTTGGCGCGGAGCGAATTGACGACTCCGCAGCCTGGCGCAGCCAGGGCGAGCGCCAGGATCAACAGGAGTAGCGCGGGATTGTGATTTCTGTTCAAGGCTCGTTCCTCCTCTGCACTCACTGCAGATAATCTATCTGGAGCCCGATGGGCTGAGCCCCCGCTCCCTTGACCACGTCTATCACTTCGACAATATCGCCGTACTGCTTGTCCTTCGGCGCCTTGATAAAGACGGTCTTGTCGGGCCGCTGTTCCAGCAAGTCCTTAAGAGTAGTTCCAAGCTCCACCAGAGTCATCGGCTTGCTGTTCAGTTCGATGTTCTGATCCGGCCCGCTGCCCTGGAGCTTGACGTCCACCATCAACATGTCCGACGGCGGCACCGGCGCGTTCTTGTCGTTCTCCTGCGGCTTCTGCGGAATGTTTGACTCGAACTTGGCTTCCTTCTGAGGCTGGATGACCATGAAAATGATCAGCAGCACCAGCAAGACGTCGATAAGCGGTGTAACGTTTATGTTAGGGGGTGCGAGTCCGAGTTTCTTGCCAGACCCGCCGCCGCCTTCATCAGATTCTCCGTGTGCATGTGCCATGTTGCTTAAACCGGTTGCCGGTCTTCAGCGGGCAACCTGCCTCCTTGTCAAGAATGAAACGGTGAGGGCGCCGAGCCGACGCCCCACGGCTTTGCTGCAAGTTCCAATGCTACTTGCGCGACTTCTACTGACTTCCGCTCGGTGCCCCCTGCTGCTTCTCCTTTTCGGCCACCAGGCCAATCCGATCGAAGCCGGCCTCCCGAATCGAGTCGATTACCTGGACCACTTCGCCGTACTTCACCCCCTTGCTGCTCTTCACATAGACGACCTGGTCCGGAACCGGTTTATCCTTCAAGATCTGCTTGATCTTTTGCGGGATGTCGGCCAATTGGATCTTGTCCCGGCCAATGTAGTACTCGCCGTTGTTGGGGATTGCGACAACGGCCGAGGTGTCTTTGATGATATTCGGGTCGGGGTCGGGGTATTTCGACTTCGGAAGCGCGACGCTGACGCCGCTCTGCAACATCGGCGCGATCACCATGAAGATGATCAGCAGCACCAGCATCACGTCTACCATTGGCGTGACGTTAATATCGGCGACGTAGCTTCCCTCGCCGCCTACTGCCATTCCCATAAAAGTTACCTCGCTGTTGTACTGGTTACTTAAGCTCGCGGCGCTTGATGAAGTAGTCGATCAGCTCGGATGACGAATTGTCCATTTCGATCGTGAAAGCTTCGACCTTGTTGGTGAAAATATTGAACGCCCAGACCGCCGGGATCGCCACCAACAAACCGAAAGCGGTTTCGATCAGCGCTTCGGAGATGCCGCCTGCGACCGCCGCGATTCCGGTTCCCTCTGCCGCCTTCATGCCCTGGAACGCGCCGATGATTCCGATAACGGTTCCAAGCAATCCGACGAACGGAGCGGTCGAGCCAATCGTAGCCAGACCCGAGAGCCCGCGTTTGAGCTCGGCGGTCTTCAACGCCGTTGCGCGCTGAAGCGCGCGTCGCGCCGCGTCCAGCGTCGTTCCGGGAATATCGGATCCAGCCTGGTGAGCCTGGAACTCCTGTAGTCCGGCGTTAACCACCATCGCAAGGTGCGACTTCTTGTGCCGATCGGAAATCGCAATCGCCTCGTCAATGCGGTTGTCGCGGAGAGCCGCCGCAACCTTGGGCGCGAATTGCCGCGACTGGTTGCGCGCAGCGTTGAAGGTCAGCCAGCGCTCGACCATCACTGCGATCGAGTACATGCTCATGATCGCAAGCACGACTGCCACGACCAGCGCAGGCCATTTCATCTTTTGAATCATGCCCCAGAGCGAGAAGTCTTCTGTCGCGCTTTGACCGCCCTTTTCATCGGCGGCAGCCTGGAGCAAAAAGAACGCGAGCTTGTTGCCCGCCAGCCAGAAGTTCGTTAGAAGAAGTAGCATTGGTAGAAACCCTCCAGAGTCAATTTTGGGATGCTGAGCGCGAGCCCGGCAGCTCTATCGCACCGGGCTCATAAACCAGACGGAACTCACAGGTTAAAGTTGAACGTGATTGTGCCGATGACCTTGACCGGCTGGCCACTAAGTTGTGTCGGGCTGAATTTCCAGCCGCGAGCTGCCGCAACTGCGGCCTCTTTCAACAGCGGGTGGCCCGACATCGCTCGGGCGGAGATAACGCTGCCCGCTTCGTCTACGGTGACCTCGACAACCACGGCGCCGCTTACTCGAGCCGCCTTCGCCAGCGGCGGATAACTTGGCTCAACGCGTTTGGTTGCCGAGCCCTGCAGCACGCCGCCAGACTTGCGAATAATCTGCGGAGGCGGCTCTTTCTTCTCGGGTGGAGGAGGCGGAGGAGGCTCTGCCGGGCCCGAACCGATCACACCGCCGGGTACACCACCAGGCACGCCGCCAGGCACGCCGCCGGGTACGCCGCCTTCAACACCGCCCGACACGCCGACGGTGCTTTGATTTCCTTGGGCGGCTCCTTCGCCGATACAAAAGCCTCTACTTGAGTTGTCTTGACGACCTTGGGAGCCGGAGCTACGGCCGGCGGAGGAGGCGGCGGAGGCGGCGGCGGTGGTGGCGCAAGCAGCGTCAGGGCATTGAACTGTTCGTTGAGTTTTGCATCGTACTCGACGATGCCCCAGATGATCACCGCGGTGAGCACGGCTACCCAGATGCCGGCTGTGACGGTAAAGTATATCCACCGGTTCGAGCTTCTTCTGACCGCTGACGACTCAACTAGTTGATCAAACATTGAGCTAACCTCCGGAAATTATCGATGATCTGAGAGGGATCATTCCCCGCGCTCACCGTTCCTAATGTCACTGTGCCTGACCAAGCAGTGAGCGCCCGGTTCGAACCATCTAGCGTCAGTCGCTGCGTTCCTTTCGGAAGGAACGCGTGCACCGCGTAGACAAGAAAGCCGATAATCAAGAGAGCTATTCGCTGAAAAGTCTGGCTGAAAACCGGCTGAGTCTACTACTCGCCTTCGCACCAAGTCAAGGAGTTTCAAGCTTCCAGCGGATTAGACACCAAACTGCGAAATTGGTTCCCAATTCCGCCGGATTCCGACTTTCCGTCCCGAAGTTTTGAGAGTGGCTTTGAGCGTGTGCCGCTCGACTTGATGCGGAGCGAAGAGGCTCTCGCCTTGCTCCGAATCCAAGCCAAACTCAAGAATCCAATGCTACACCTTCGCCAAAGTGCGCTCGCCCGCGCGAGCGCTGGACTTAGCCAGCTTGCCGCGGCCGCCCTTGCCGCTTGTGATGTATTCCCACCAGAGCATCATCGGGCTGGCCACCGCGATCGACGAGTAGGTGCCTATGATGATGCCGATTGTCAGTGCCAGCGCGAAGCCACGCAGGACCTCGCCGCCGAACAACACAATCGAAACGACCGAGATGAAGGTAAGGCCCGCGGTGATGACCGTTCGCGAAAGCGTTTGGTTGACCGAATCATTTGCCACCTGGGCGAGGCTGTCCCTCCGCCTCAGTCGAAGGTTTTCACGTATGCGATCGAAGATGACGATCGTGTCGTTCATCGAGTAGCCAACCAGCGTGAGCAACGCTGCAACTACCGTCAAGCTGATCTCCCAATGGAACAGGCTGAAGAATCCGAGCGTGATCAGAATGTCGTGGAACACTGCCAGCACCGCCGCTACTCCATAGATCCATTCGAACCGGAACGCGATATACACCAGCATCCCGCCGAGCGCCGCAAGCGTTACATAGATGGCTCGGTTGCGAAGATCCTGGCCAACGACGGCGCCGACTACATCAGCCGAGATTACCGCAAAGCTCCCCTCGGTGAAGTACGGCTGCATCTTCTCTAGAAGCTCGGCTGAAACGTCTTGCGATCGAATTTCGCCGAGGCTGTCGATCACACCGCTCTGGTCCTTGCGATAGGTGCTGATGGCTTCAGCCGCTTTTTTGTAAGTTTCGGGGTTGCCGCCAACTCCCAACGGATTGATTCGATTCAGTGCGTCTTCGATCTCGCTTGTTCCAGCCAGGTTCAAATCAACCTTGCCCGCGTAGAATCGATCAGCAATGACTTGCTTGACTTTGTTTTGATCGAAACCGTCCAGGTTGGTGACGACCAGATTCAGGCTCTGAATCGCGGCCATGTCCTGAAGGAATCCTTTGTTCTGACCGTCGCGGAACCCGACCATCTGCTCTCCGACTTGCCGGTACGGGTTTGCAGATGCAAAAGACCGGGAGTTGATCTGAAGCGGATCGACCTGGTGGAGCTCTTGCTCGATTCCGGCCGCATCTATCGTGTTGATGTTTGACTTGCCGCCTGAAAGATCGCCGGCCGGGTTGAGTCTCTGAAGGCCTTTTATAATGGCGCGTTTGTCTTCGTCCACGCGTCGCTCGGTTTCCGTCCCCGACGCCAGTTGAGGAGCGTGAATGATCAGCTCATTCGGCCTGCTCACAACGGGCTGCAAGGTGAGCTTGGTTGTGTCGATGCCGCTGGAACCAAGCACCGAGCGAACCTGGGACAGATCCGGCGGCTGTTTGAAGCGAACGGTCATCAGCGTTCCACCAGTGAAGTCAACGCCGAGATTGAATCCGCGAATCTGGGTCGCGACCGCACCCAGCAAAAGCAAAAAGATGGTCACGCCGATGAAGGTCTTCTTCGCGTTGATCCAGTCAATCTTAGGATTTCTGAAAAGCTCTATCATATGAATGATCCGTAATTACTAACCGTGACTTGGTGGTTCGACGCACGCAGTTCAACGTGCATCCTGACCCGCCAGTCACTTGCTTATATGCTCAAAGTCTCCACCCGCGCCGAGCGGTTAAGATGCCACATAAAGATGGTACGCGACACGAATATCGCCGTGAACAGGTTGGCTAGCAGACCCACGACCAGCGTGACCGCGAATCCGCGGATCGGACCGGTGCCAAAAACGAACAGGAATATCGCCGAGACGATCGTAGTCACATGTGTGTCGATGATAGTCAAGAACGCCTTGTTGAAGCCAACATCGACTGCCGAAGCTACCACCTTGCCGTTGCGAAGCTCGTCACGAATTCGCTCGAAGATCAGCACGTTCGAATCGACCGCCATACCTATCGTCAAGATCACGCCGGCTATGCCTGGCAAGGTGAGAGTGGCGTCGAACAGCACCAGTGCGGCTACAAGTAAGATCAGGTTCAGCACCAGGGCCAGCACCGCGTTGATCCCCGAGCCGCGATAGTAGTAGAGCATAAACATTACTACTGCCAGCAAGCCGGCGATTGACGCGGTCACGCCCTGACGAATGGAATCCGCACCAAGCGAAGGCCCTACGGTTCGTTCTTCGAGATAAACCGCCTTCGCGGGCAGCGCGCCCGAGCGCAAAATCAGCGCCAGGTCTTCGGCCTGTCGTTTGGTAAAACTGCCTGTAATCTGTCCCTTATCGTGAATTTGCTGATTGATGCGCGCTATGGACTTCACTTCATTATTCAACACGATGCATAGCATCTCGTTGACGTTCTTGCCGGTTATGTCGGCGAACCGCGTAGCGCCGTTCGGCTGAAGCGAGAAGTCAATCTCGTAGGCTGCTCCGCCGTACTGCGAAGCTCTCGCGCTCGCATCTCGCATATCGAGTCCGGTTATCACGACTGACTTCTCGAGCACGACGAAGCCTTCCGTTCCCGCTCCGCCGTCTGCGCTTCGTTCGCGATAAGGAAAGACTTCGGTTTTTTCGGGGCCGCCGGCGGTTGCGGCGGCCGCCAGCGCGGCTTCTTTGGTCGGATAAGGAGGGTTCGACTGCGTACCCTTGGCAAGCAATCTCAATTCGAGGTTGGAATCGGCGTTTAGT
>DATMCM010000612.1:0-2367 GCA_035558335.1 Blastocatellia bacterium
CAATCCAACAGCCGAGGGGATCGTCAGCAGAAACGCGAGCCGCATAGAGCTGGCAAGCGTACGTCTGAACTCCGCTTCATCCTTTCGAGCCGCGCTTCGAGAGATCGCCGGCAGGGTTGCGGTCGCTATCGCGACTCCAAAAACGCCTATGGGAAACTGCATGAGCCGAACCGCGTAGTTCAACCACGAAACCGGGCCGGTGCCCGGAATGTTAGAAGCAAAGTTGCTGTTGATCAGAATGTTTACCTGCACGGCCGCGCCGCCGATCACAGCCGGGCCCATCAATGCGAAGATGCGCCGCACGCCCGAATCGCTGAAGCTCAACATCGGCCGATATCTGAACCCGGCACTCCTGAGGCTCGGCCACTGGACCGCATATTGAAGAAATCCACCGATCAACACACCGTAGGCCATGCCGACTATTCCCTCGGTCGGCCTTTCTACGATCGAGCGAACCGGATGAGAGAAGGTCGGGTCGGTAAGCAGACCCGCCATAACAAGTCCGCCTACGATCGAGCCGAGGTTGAAAAACGCTGACGAGAGAGCCGGTATGGCAAATCGATCACGCGCGTTCAACACTCCCATCGCTTGCGCGGCTAACGCGACAAGAAGGATGAACGGCATCATTATCCGAGTAAGGCGAACCGTAAGCTCAAACTTGGCGGGATCAGATTGGAAACCGGGCGCGATGAATGCAACCAGGGGCCCGGCGAAGAGTACGCCGAGCACTACGAGCGTTCCAAGCACGACAATCAGGCCAGTCGCAACCAGGTTAGAAAGCCGAAATGCCTCCTTCTCGCCTTTTTTGACCAGGTACTCGGAGAAGACTGGAACGAAAGCGCTCGACAGCGCCCCTTCAGCAAACAGATCGCGCAGCAGGTTCGGAATCCTGAATGCGATGACGTACGCGTCGTTGGCAAAGCTCTTGGAGGCACCGAAGAAGTACGCGAAGACCATTTCTCTGGCGAGCCCCAAAACACGGCTTGCCATGACTGCCAGGCTCACGATTCCGGCCGAACGCGCAACGCTGTGGCCTCGCCCCGCTTTGTCGGACCCAATGACGGGGGCGGGCAGAAGTCGTTCCGCTTGGTTCGTTATGTCTTTTTGAGGTGACGCCTGGCTTGGTGATTCATCGAGTGGTCGATTCATCGGCGTTCATTCTATCGATTTTCTTAAGCCTTCTCCAAGCCGACGCGCATGTGCTGCCGCCACGCATGTAAAGCAGGGATTGAACGGTTGGTTATCATTGCGCGCAATTATGACACGAGCTACGGCTCGGCAGGCTGGCGCTCATTCGTCGGAGCTTTTAGTTGCGGATCTCCGTGATTTGGTTGTTCTAAGTTAAATTGATTATTCCAGCTCGAGTTCTTTGATGCGGGTCAGAAGCGTCTTGTAGCTGACACCCAGCCGCTCGGCCGTACGAGACTTGTTGTAGTCGCACTCCTTCAAGGTGACGCCGATCTTGCGGTGCTCGACCAACCGTTGCGCGCGCGAACTCACATCTGAGAGTGAGCCTCTCATGTCGAACCCATCGAGCAGCGGGTTTCGGTCACGCGTTGCGCGATCGGAGGACGGAGCGATGTTCAAGTCGCCCGGAACTATGATGTCGCCGTGAGCGAGTATGCAGGCGCGCTCAATGCAATTTTGTAGTTCGCGGACGTTGCCGGGCCAATCGTACTCTTCCAGTGCGCGTGCGGCTTCATCGGTCAGCTTGAGAGACGTACGCTTGAGTTCACGGCCATACTTAGCGGCGAAGAACTCGGCCAACTGGCGGATGTCGGATCGACGTTCCCGAAGCGCGGGGATCTGCACCGGAAATACAGCGAGGCGGAAATAGAGATCTTCGCGAAACGTCTTTGCTTCGACGGCGCCTTTCAGGTCGCGATTGGTCGCCGCTATGACTCGCACGTCGACGTCGATGTCCGCCGATCCGCCGAGCCGATTCAACTTTCTCTCCTCGAGCACGCGCAGGAGTTTTGATTGCATCGCGGGCGCGATCTCGCTTATCTCATCAAGAAAAATAGTGCCGCGCGCAGCAAGCTCGAACTTGCCGGCTCGGCGTTGGTCCGCGCCGGTATACGCCCCTTTTTCGTGACCGAACAGTTCGTTCTCGATTAGCGTCTCGGGGATAGCCGCGCAGTTGATTGCGATAAAGGGTGAATCTCGCCTGAGGCTCAGGTGATGTATGGCTCGCGCAAACAGTTCCTTGCCCGTGCCCGATTCGCCAAGCAGGAGAGCTGTCGTGTGCGTGGGCGCTAGACGCTGTATTTCGCGGCCGACTCTCTGCATCGCCGGCGAGTCACCGATAATCTTCGGGAAGCCGTATCGCCGAGCGTACTCATCTCTAAGCAAAACGTTTTCGGCCCG
>DATMCM010000613.1:0-3405 GCA_035558335.1 Blastocatellia bacterium
GGTCAAAAAAGCGCATCAGCAGATTCGTCAGCGTGGACTTGCCGGCTCCCGACAATCCCACCAGCGCAACAACCTCGCCCCGGTTCACTTCGAGATTCACATTCCTCAAGGTCCAGTCATCAGAGTCGCTGAACTTGAAGGATACTTCCCGGAACTCGATTCGCTCGGCAAGCGGCGCAAGTTCGATCGCGCCCGGTCGGTCAGTTTTCTCGGTATGAGTATCAAGCAGTTTGTAAATTCGCGACGTTGCGGCGAACGACTGCTGAAAATAGTTCTGGATTCGCGAGAGCTTGCGCAGCGGGTCATACATCTGAAGCATCGCTACGATGTAAGCCGCAAACGTTCCGATCGTCATCGCGCCTGCCGCTATCATCTGCCGCGCATAGAGCAAGAACGCCGCCGCGATCAGCACACCGAGCAGCTCGAGTATCGGCGAAGACAGATAGACGACTCGCGCCGCTCGCACTTGTGTTCGGGCGAGGTGCAGGAGCGCTTCTCGGAAGCGGCCTTGCTCGAACGCTTCCATTCCAAACGCTTTGACGATTCGGTGACCCGAGATGCTCTCCTGCGCGATGTCCAGAACGTCTTCGGTCCCTTCTTGCGTCGTGTGCGAAATCTTGCGAAGCCGCCTGCCGAACCTGACCGTCAGCAGGTAAATCACCGGGCCTACCAGCAGCACCGCAAGAGTCAGCCGCCAATTCAACACAAACACAAGCGAGAACAACGCAAGAAAAGTCAGACCTTCTCTCAACAAGTCGGCCAGTAGTGTTGAAACTGCGACTTGTACCTTTTCTGCGTCGCTTATGATATGGGTGGTGAGAGTATTGGTCGGATGCTCGGTGAAGAACTCGCTCGACTGCTGAAGCACGTGATCATAAAGGCGCTGTCTGAGGTCCACGACCGCGCCAACTCCAATGCGCCACATCAAGACGCTCGAGAGATACTCCGATGCTCCGCGAATGAATGTGAAGCCGACGAGCAGAACCGCGATGAACGGCAGCGCTTCGACGCCCTGCGGCAGGTATCTGCGCGCATCTACAAGCGACGCGAGGCCCGCGGTTTGACCCCTGGAGGCACCGGGTAATTCATCGATGATGGACTTTAGAAGCGCAGTGCGTCCGGCCTCGAAGATGCCCACCAGGGTCATAAGGAGAAACGCCACCGCGAACAATCCGGCGTAGGGTCGGACGTTTTTGAGGAGTATGCGGAAGTCTTTCATTTACACCATGTCGGCGGAGGCTTGACCTGGTTAAACGAATGATTATACGCGGCAGCCCCTTCGCGTCAAGCTCAGCCATTCTGGCCGCTGTTGTGCCAGGCTTGCCTTCGGACTAGAATCAGCGTTACTTGTTAAGTGAGCAAAGGAACAACAGGCGCGAAGACAATGAGCGCGCCGTGACGGAGAATGGGAGGAGAACAGATGTCCAGAGAACGAAAGCCACTTACCGAAGTAAGCCCGAGGACCGCCGATGTGCGCCCGCTGAGTAAGTCGGCTGAGCTTGCCGCGCTTCTCGAGAAGCACCGCGGAGAGCGCCACGCGATCGTCATGCAAGACTACCCGGACCCCGACGCGATTTCATCGGCGTGGGCCCATAAGATGATCGCGGCAAGGTTCGGCATCGATTGCCACATAATCTACGAGGGCCGAATAAGTCATCAGGAGAACCTCGCGCTCGTTCAGCTCACCGAACTCGAGATGGTCAGGTTCAGCCCGGGATACGATCTCACCCAATATCAAGGAACCGTGTTTGTCGATAACCAGGGTACGACCGCCTCGCTGACCGACCGGTTCGCAGAGGCCGGCGTCAACGCCCTGGTCGTTGTCGATCATCATGAACGGCAGGATCGCGTCCAAGCCGAGTTCGAGGACATCAGGAAGATAGGCGCGACCGCGACGGTCTACACTCAGTACATCCGCGAAGGCCTGCTCCAGCTCAACAAGAACGACGCAGGGCACGTTAAGCTTGCGACAGCGCTGATGCACGGAATCAGAAGCGAGACGTCGGGTCTGGTTCGAGCCCGTGAAGAAGAGATGGAAGCTTCAACGTTTTTGACTCCGATCGCCGATTGCGCGCTTCTCGAGGACATACTTTCGGTCAAGCGGTCGAAGCAGGTTATGGATGTTATCCGTCAGGCGCTTGAAGACCGCGAGATACGCGAAAGCTACTCGATTTCCGGCGTGGGGTTTTTGCGCGTTGAAGACCGCGACTCGATCCCCCAGGCAGCCGACTTTCTCCTCACCGAAGAGAACGTTCATACGGCCATCGTCTACGGCATAATCATCAAGGACGATCGCGAACTGGTGGTAGGCTCGATGCGCACCAATAAGGTGACGTTGAACCCGGATGAGTTCTTGAAGGAGGCCTTAGGCGCGACTGAGACCGGTCGGTACTACGGGGGCGGACGGCGCGGCGCGGGCGGCTTCGAGATACCGATCGGCTTCCTGGCGGCCATCAAAGACGACGAGCTTGTACGAATGAAGTGGCGGCTTTACGACGAACTGATTAAGAAGAAGTTGTTCGACAAGATCGGCGCACAACCTCCGACCATGCGAAGCGACACTCAACGAGGTGAGCCTGCACGTGCTGAAACCGGCGGGCTGCGCACGGAAGAGACCTAACTCAAAAAGCGGCGAGCCGGTTGTGAAGCTCAAAGGCCGCAGCCGAGCGTTACAAAAAGAGTCGTGCTCGGCACGTTCAGCCTCTTAGCTCCAGAATCAGCCAGCCGCTCAGTCTTAATCACCAACGGACTCTTATTGTTGACGATAATACCGGTGGTGGTAGTGCCGTTTGTTCCGACGGTGTTGAATGTAGGCACCCGTGCCGGCGCCCGCTGCGCCGCCGATCAGAGCACCTTTGCCTCCACCGATTAACGCTCCGCCAACTGCGCCGATTCCGCCCCCAACAAGCGCACCCGTAGTCTTGCTATGATGATGTCTATAGGGACGCCGATGAGCAAAACTCTCAGGCGCTGCGCTGAAAATCACCAAAAAGACTGCCAGGAGTACTACCGCAATGTACTTATTGTTTACAGATCGTATCATTTTAATACCTCGTTCGTTTAAGGATATTGTTCCGTTGTAAGTACTAGAAAGTCCTGTGCCATAGAAGAGCCCGAAAGCCTTGAAAGCCGGTGCCATCACCAGTAGCATAGCTGCAACGGGGAGAAGGGACAATCGATGTCGAGACCTATAGGTCGCCGTCAATTCATTCAAGAGTTCGCCACATACGCCGCCGCCTTGGCGCTGTTGCCCAAGATCGCAAGAGCCGAGCGGCGCGGCGGCCTCAAGTTGAAAGGCGAACCAAAGAACATCGTGAT
Source organism: Blastocatellia bacterium (assembly GCA_035558335.1). Classification (GTDB taxonomy): domain Bacteria; phylum Acidobacteriota; class Blastocatellia; order UBA7656; family UBA7656; genus Onstottus_B. The sequence goes on from DATMCM010000613.1 coordinate 3,319, forward strand.
TCTTGGCGGAGGACTCGCCGGGCTTTCGGCTGCGTTCGAGCTCAAGAAGGCCGGCCACACGATCACGATCCTCGAAGCTCGCAAGTT
>DATMCM010000614.1:0-3782 GCA_035558335.1 Blastocatellia bacterium
CCTAATATGTTGGAAATCACCGGGAATCCGTGATAATCGATCGCAACCTGGAACGACCTCGACGCGGCCAGCGGCTCCGGGAAGTTGAGATCGATCCTGCTCTTCATTCTCTTGAAGTCCTGCGGCGAGCCATCGAAGCGAACTGCGTCGATGGTCAGATTGTCCTCGGCATCGATGCTCATCGTCGGGAGCTGCGATCGTGTCTCGGCGGAGATCGTCACTGTGCCTGCGAGGTCCGGCACGTCGGGCGAAAGCCTGATCTGGAGCCGGTAGTGCTTAACATCAATCGGCTGCGCGGTTTTGTTCGTCAGCATTGCTATGGACTTAGCCTTGACTTCCACCTGGTGCAGATTCTTTTCGACAAACTCGTGCTCGCGCTTGATGCGTTCGAATACCGACTCGTCCGTGCTTGCCATTGAGGAAGAGAAGGGAACAGCGAGGCTCGAGACTAGCAGGAGTAAGCAGGCCGCTCGTGCTGATTTCATTTGTACTCCGAATGCCGCGGTGTGCCGGCATCATATCACGAAGCGTTGTTTTCCCTTAGCCCAGACGTTCACCTGAGTGGTGCGGGGCGTTAACGCCTGGACACAAGCCCGCTGAAGCGGGCTGAGGAGTATTCAGCCGCCGCTTTACCAGCCGTGAACGGCTGGCCTATCTGCCTGACGGAAAGCCCGATGAATCGGGCTCTCGTTTCCGCGAATTCCTGACGAGCGCGCTCCGCCTGCGGGTTGAACCCGCTCGCACGCATGTCCTATCTTTGGTCTGCCGCAAACGCGCGCCGAAAGGAGAATCACTTGCCTCATTCCCCTCACATCTACTCAAGACCAGTATTTGTCACGGCCATCGTGTTGCTGGCCGTACTCTCAGGGCTTCCTGGCTCAGCGTCCATCAGCGCGTCGCTGCCAGCCAGGAGGCTACTTTTGATCGCGCATCGAGGCGCTTCGGGCTATGCGCCAGAGCACACGCTTGCCTCTTACAAGCTCGCCATCGAGCAGGGCGCGGATTTCGTCGAGCAAGACCTGCAGCTTACAAAGGACGGGGTGCTGATCTGTCTTCACGATGCCGATCTTGCGCGCACAACCAATGTGAAAGAAGTTTTCCCCGACCGCGCGACCGAGCGCGACGTTGAGAACACAGGAATGAAGAAGCGTGGATGGTACACGATTGATTTCACGCTTGGTGAGATCAAACAACTAGACGCTGGCTCGTGGTTCAACCGCGCAAATCCGTTTGCCGCAAACCAGACTTATGTTGGTCAGCGCATTCCGACGCTCGAAGAGACGATCGAGTTCGTGGGCGCGCGGGCGGGACTCTACATCGAGCTGAAGGAGTACCCCTTCTACAAGTCACAGGGCCAGGATGTGGTGACGCTGCTGGCGAGTGTGCTCAGAGCGCACGGCCTGGACAAGTCGCGCGACCGCATCTTCATCCAATCATTCTCAAAGCAGTGCCTGGTGCGGATGAAAGAGGTTGCTCCGGGCTACCCTCGCGTTCAGCTTATTCCGATGGAGGAGCCGGGGCGTGAGGACTCGCGAAGGATTACTGCGGCGCTTGCGAAGGAAATCGCGAGTTATGCGCAAGGGGTGGGGCCCGATATGCGGATGGTGAACGGCGACGCCGATGTTCAGACGCTTCACAAGGCCGGCTTGCTCGTTCATCCCTGGACCTTCCGAGGGTTGACCACCGCAAGCGCGCGGCGCCCTCTCGAGGAGAAGCAGCAGAACGGCTTGACCCTGCGCGATCACATCATCGACGACATTCAGCGGTTTGTCGGCTTCGAGATCGATGGGGGATTCACAGACTATCCCGATCTGTGGAGAGCGGCGATGGGCACAAAGATTAAGAGGAAGTAGGTTTTAGTTTAGGGTTCCAGGTTTCTGGTTTCTGGTTTCTGGTTTGTGAATCTCAGGTTCCGGTCGCTCTTCGAAGCCACGAACCCGAAACCAGAAACCCTAAACCCTAAACCCTAAACTTATTTCACTTCTGGGACCGGAACTTCGACGGGCGCGCTGAGCTGAATCTTTCCCCACGCGATTCGCAGGGTCACGTCCTTCAGGTTGTCCTTCTGCCTTACAAGATCGATCGTCAGCTTCTCCTTCATCTCACCGGCTTGGTCGGCGGTCATAGGAATCTTTATCGCGACCGGCGCTCGTTCAATTTCGCTCGCGTCGACGTGAGCAGCGCGAGCCTTTGCGGGCTCGATCAACGCAAGGCTCCAGGTAGCTCCGTCGTCCGAACGATGCAATCCCAGATACCAGGACCCCGCCGAGACGGTCGTTCCGGCGATCTTCAAAGGCATATCGGTGTCGAGCGTAGTCCAGAAGTTGCTTCCCAGACGATACACCTTGCCTTTAGTCATCGCGTCGAACTTCGCCGTGTCCTCATACTCCTTTTTCCAGACCGGTCGGCCGTAGTCGATCGCGAACTGACCGATGCCCATGTTCTTTTCTATGTTCCAGTAGCCAACGCGCGTTGTGCCTCGCTCCGGCGAATCGCTGCCAAACGAGACGACCTTTGGCTTCGGTTTCTGCTGCCCGTCTTGCGCCGACAGTGTCGACGACAAACAAACGACCATTGCGAAACCGAGGATTGCAATTCTTGAAAGCCTGTATTTCATCTTGTGATCACTCCTTGGAAGAGTCGACAAACCTCAGTTTGTCGCTCAGCCGTTGCCGGTGTAGCGATAGGCACGTCGGGCAGAACGGCTGCATGCATGACTTCAAACTCGTCCTTATTCTTACCTAAGCGCGATCATCGGATCCAGCTCGGCGAGCCGGATTGAAACAGGCCGCCAGAGCCACTCCTGACAGAATCAGCGAGATACTTGTGTCCGCACCTGACCCTTGGCAGGTGAATGACCGATCGCCACTAAGGCACCAGGCCACAAGGAAACACTAACTGCATTCACTTAGTGCGGCTTCGTGTCTTTGCGTCTTAGTGGCGACCTCCGTTCTTCAGTGTGCTAAGGACGCATCTTTGCCTCCGGCGTTTTCACCGGCGCAGGCGGCCGAGGCGGAAGCTTGACTGATTTCTCTTTCAGCTTCTTCATTATCTCGGCTACCGCCCGATCGAGTTGCGGATCTTTTCCTTCGATCAGAGATTTCGGATCGTTCTCGACCTCGATGTCGGGATCGACCCCGTGGCCCTCGATGATCCATTGTCCCTTGTTGCTGGCGAATGCCGACTCCGGCACAAAGATCGTGCCGCCGTCGATCAATGTGCCGCGATTGCCGATGCCGATCACGCCACCCCACGATCGCTTGCCGATCAGCGGTCCCAGCCCGGCTTCGCGAAACATCGCCGGGAAGATGTCGCCGTCCGAAGCGGAGTTCTCGTTCAGCAGTGCCGCCATCGGTCCGATGACTACCCCGCCCGGATATGGATTCGCCTCGTCAAAAGTTCGCGAGTAGTTGAGCGCAAGCACCTTTCGACGCAGCCGTTCGATCAACATCTGGGAGACGTTGCCGCCGCCGTTCGCTCGAACATCTACAACAAGCCCCTCTTTGGAGCTCTGGCTGTAATACCACTTGATGAACTCTCGAATTCCCGGCGCTCCCATATCGGGAATGTGAATGTATCCCACGCGACCGCCGGTCATCTCCGACACCTTGCGGCGATTCGCGGCTACCCAGTTCAGATAAATCAGATCGCTTTCATTTGTGATCGGTCGATACGAGACCGTTCGCGAGCCAGCCATCGTCGGCTCTTTGTTGACGGTCAGCTGCACCGGACTGTCCGCTTTGTTTCTGAGAAGGCGGTACGGATCGTCCGCGGCGGTGAGT
>DATMCM010000615.1:0-2268 GCA_035558335.1 Blastocatellia bacterium
CGTACGCTTGCCAAAGGCCTTTGGGTCGTCACCGGGTTCCCGCGCGGCTTCCAATTTGTTTGCCTGGATAAACCGGTCATAAGGCGTGGATCGCTCGCTCCTCATCGGCCGTACGAAAGCCGAGATCGCTTTCGCCACCAGGTTCACGACTTCATCGCGCGAGAGCGACTCGACTTCGACCGAATAGACGCCCTTGAACTGAGATCGGTAGCTCTCGCGGTTGCCCGTCGAGACATCCCTGAGCACGACGTCTCGAACCCTCGTAAACGCCCGGTTCTGTTCACCTTCCAGCCAGCCCATTGGACGCCCGGATAGCGTTCCCTTGACCAGATCTTCCAGAGAAGTGAACTCACCGTCGAAGTGCAACCTTGGCATCGACGCCGCGTCAAAGATCGTCGGCGAGTTGCGCAACGCGTCGCGACGCGGGTCCTCCATTCGAAAGGGTACCCAACTTCTCGCAAAGAAATCGGAGCGAGCTCGAACGCCTTGCGGGTCTTCGTCGAACAGATGGCAGGAGCTGCAACTGTTCAGCAGATCGCCGGCCGGTGATGAGAAGCGATCATCGTGGAAGAGCCGGGCGCCCAGCAGCGCTTCCGCGGAAGCATTGCTTTGAGTTTGGCTGCGGACCAGCGCTGTACAGCTTAGAAGCAGGAATGAGGCAATCGCGAGGAGCTTGGGCCAAACGGCGCGGCAACAACCCTCGGAGCGGTCGGTTCGGTTCAACAGAGATCACCTCGCTGAGATTGGCAGGATCAACTCGCAACTCGGCGCGAGATGTCTTTCATGCGCGCCACCAAACAGCCCAGTTGTTCGCGCATCATCGAAGCGCTCGAGTGCGCGCGGCGGCCGTGACCGGGCAACACCCATTCGAACTCATAGTCGAGCAGGCGCTCCATCGACCGGGTCTGCTCGGCCCACGAGTACCAGCAGACGCTCGACGACGCGTGAAGCGATTTGTAGTTCGGCGACCACCAGACGTGATCGCCCGAAAACAGATACTTGTTTCCGTACAACAAGACGGTGTGTCCGCGAGTATGACCGGGAGTCGGAATCGCCAGTAGGTCGTGATCGAGGCTGATGGCGTCGTGTCCGGTGAGCACGCGTTCGACTTTTGAAGTAGAGCGGCTCACATCGTCGCGATGCAAGACTCGTTCGGCTTTGAAGTAGTTGACCCACTTTTCGTGATCAGCCACGTCGTCGCGATGAGTGAGGAACATCAGCCGCACGCCGCCGAGTTCGGCAATGCGTTTCGCGAGCGGCTTTGCAAACCGCGGCGAGTCTACCAGAACGTTGCCGTCGGGTCTGACAATCAAATAACTGGACGCGCCGTATGATGACTCTGACGCGAAACCGCAGAAGTATACCTTGCCATCGATCATCTCAGGATAGGCCGCTGCAGCCGTTTTTGCCGAGCGATGCGCGACGTCGCCAATGGAAGCGGTCGGACAGGTGACTAACGCCTTCAGCGCGGCGAAGACTGCCTGTGGTGTCTGAGGCTGCCTGTGAACTGCGGATTGATCGCCTGCTTGCGAAAAGGTATCGGGAGCGATCTGACGGCACAAATCGCAGTCTATGCACGAGCTGTCGACAAAGAAATCTCCTGGTACATTTTCCGCGAGCCTGAGTTCGACTAATGCCATTACGTTTTTAGTATAGCCCGCGAGAATACCGAGTGGCCAGCTTTGCAATGTACGGGCGGCCCTCAGTGGCCGCCCCTCAATCAGCCTACTGGGATATTCTCGGCCATTTGAAATGAGGGGCGGCGACGGCGGGCCGCCCGTACAATTGCTAACTGATAAAACGGGATTCGAGTCCAACGTAACGACCGAGATCTTCCATCAACTCAGTGAACATCGCCGGTGTCAGCGATTGCGGACCATCCGACCAGGCTTCTTGCGGACGGGGATGCACTTCGATGATCAGCCCGTCGGCGCCGATGACCAGCGCTGCCTTGGCCGCGGGCTGAACGAGGCTCCTGCGGCCAGTTGCGTGGGAGGGATCGACTATCACCGGCAGATGACTCAGTTCGTTCAGCAGCGGAACAGCCGCCAGATCCAGCGTGTTTCGAGTAGCCGTCTCGAATGTTCTAATCCCGCGCTCGCAAAGGATGATTTGATCGTTGCCGTGCGACGCGATGTATTCGGCCGATAGCAGCAACTCCTTGATCGTCGAGCTCATTCCGCGCTTCAGAAGAACCGGCCTCTTTACCTGACCAAGCCGTTTCAGCAACGCAAAGTTCTGCATGTTGCGCGCGCCGACCTGAAGCAT
>DATMCM010000616.1:0-3027 GCA_035558335.1 Blastocatellia bacterium
GCATACTCGGAATTTTCAGCGCTTGAAAAGATCAGAGAGTTGCTAGGAGCTCGAACCGAACGTGGAATCGGTCTTGAGGAACGCTAATGGTAGGTGGAAGCGATGTTAGTCATTAGTCGCCAGAGGGACAGCGGACTCCGCGAGGATACGATCGAAGCGAGGATCGTCCCGAAGATCGTCCCACACGGGATCCAATTTCAAATCGCCGTAGTTGATGACACCAAAGGGCAGCTTCACCAGTTTGGTCAATTTGTCGAAGGTAGCGTCGCGGTCTCCCGTCATAACGAGGACTGCCGCGAGATTCATCTCGCACATGGGACCCTCCACTGCATCAACGCTTGTCGGCAGGATTTCGGCGGCGCGACGTGCCTGGCGGAGTGCCTCTTCGTTCTCGCCGAGCCCCGCTTCAGCGATCGCTAGTTCACCAAGAAGTCTGGGATTATCTGGCCGCCGCACGAGCGCGAGCAGCGTCAGACGCTTCGCCTCCGCATAAGCCTGATGCTCCTCTTTTACGTTACCTTCCGCATGAGCGACTGCCGCTATGGTGAACCAGAAATTAGACGTCTTTTTTACGTCGTCCGTCGCCTTTGCGGCGAACGCTTTGGCTCCGCTGTAATCTCTCTCGATAAGGTACAGCCGGAGTCGCGAAGCCTGATAATTCACGTCGTCCTTATCATAAATTGAGTCGAGGCCGGCACGCGCTTCTTCTACATTCCCCATCGCGAGTGCCGCTTCGCTCTTCAGGACCAACAGCCCCGTCGATTTTGCTCCACGCCGGCGCGCTATCGCCTCGGTCGTCACGCGCTCAGAATCATGGAATTGTCTCAATCCCGAATATGTCTGCGAGAGACAAGTAGTGAGCCACACATCCTGAGGATCAAGCTCAATCGCTTTCTCGCCGTCGCGAATCGATGTCGCGAATTGTCCCAAACGGCGTTCGACCAGTGAAGCCAGGGTAAAGAACTCAACTTCATGAGGCGCGGAAGAAGGAATCTTCGATAATTCCTGCGCCGTCCGGCGATAGTCGTTCAACCCATGATAATAGTAACGAGCAAGAGCAAGGCGCGGTTCTTCGCGAGTTGGCTCGAGCCGCAGCGCTGTCTCAGCAGCATCTTTTGCAACAGCGAGATGTTCGGGCAAATGATCCTCGCCGTAGCGGTACTGTAAGACGTAAGCTTCACTCAGCACACAATAGGCGAGAGTGAACTTTGGGTCGCGAGCGATCGCCCTGTTGAGGAGATCGATCGCTACGCTCCAATTCTCTCGCGGGAGAATCCCACTTCCAGCACGTAAGGCGGCACGGGCGCGAAGATAAAGATCGTAGGCTTGTAAATCCTGCGTTGGTTGCCGCCAAATCTCCGCCTTTTCACCGGTAGAGAGAGTTGCTTTGAGTTGGGCTGCGATCGTCTGCGCGAGTTCGCTCTGGAGCGCGAAGATGTCCTCTAATTTCCGATCGTACTGTTCCGCCCAAATCTGTGCGTCCGTCCTCGTATCAATGAGTTGGGCGTTAATCCGCACGCGATCGCCCGAAATCTGAAGGCTCCCCTCCAGCACGTTCGCAACGCCCAGATCCCGGCCGATCTGCTTGACGTTTCTATTCTTACCCCGGTACGCTGCGACACCACTGCGGCTGATGACCTTCAGATCTCGCACTTTGCCCAAGTCAGTCAGAATGTCGTCCTGAACACCATCGGCAAAATATGGCTGAGTGGTGTTATCACCCAGGCTTTCGAATGGCAGGACTGCAATACTTTTCCCGCTGTCCGAGGCTTGCCGGGGCTGCATACCTGCTGCCTCACGAGCAATTTGTTGAGAACGAGCCCAAAACGCGAACAGAACTCCGGCCAGCAAAATTAGGACAGCGGCGCCCGCTACAAGGCGTGATCCATTTCGCTTGACCAAACATTTCGCGCGATAACTGAGAGTAGGATGACGGGCGACAACAGGCTTTCGCGCGAGGTGCCGGCGAATATCAGCCGCCAGATCAGCTACTGTGGCGTAACGCATCCCGGGTTGCTTGTGCATCGCGAACAGAACAATCGCGTCAAGGTCACCACGCAGCAGCCGTGTGATGTGCGCGTCGGAGGCAATCGCACTGGGCGGCGGCGGAATTTGTTCGCCTACCACTAAGGCAAGTTCCTCACGCGTAGGATGGGCAGTGGAAAACCGATGCGGTTTTTGCTCGCTCAACAGTTCATAAAGAAGCGCACCTAACGAGTAAATATCACTCGCGACTGTTATCGGATCTCCTTTCGCTTGTTCGGGGGAAGCGTAGATGGGTGTCAGATGCTGCTGTGCCTGGGTAGTCAATTGTGCCGCGTTTGCGTCTTTTGCCAGGAGCTTGGCGATCCCGAAATCGAGCAGCTTCGGTTCTCCTTCTGCGTTCGCGAGGATGTTGCTCGGTTTGATATCGCGGTGAACAACCATATTCCGATGCGCAAATTGAACCGCCGCGCAGATCTTCAAAAACAACTCCAATCGTTGATGCGTCGACAGCTTTTGCGTGACTGCGAATCGCGTCACCGGTGCGCCGACGATGTAGTCCATGATGAAGTAGGGGAGACCATCCTCAGTTGTGCCTGCATCGAGCAGCCGCGCGATGTTTGGATGATCGAGCCGGGCCAGGATCTGACGTTCCGCTTGGAAGCGGCGCAGGATTTCAGCGGTGTCGGCTCCTCGATTCAGTATTTTGATCGCTACTTGTTTCTCAAATTGGCCATCAGCTCGCTCTGCCAGGAAAACTGTACCCATCCCGCCGCGGCCAAGTTCACGGACGATGACATACGCTCCGATGCGTTGTCCGCCACGCGGCGGTCCCTCCTGCCAGAACGTGGAGGCGGCTTTCTCGGCGCAATCTTCAAAGCTGTCGGTGTGCTCGTTCAGAAGCGCTTCCGCTTCGGCCAGGAGCGACTCGGCCTCTTCAAACAAATCCGTATCTTCACCGCAGCGTCTCTCCACCAAGGCAATCCGGGCCGCTGAAGAGTTTTGTTCCAGCGCTTCGCCCAGAATGATTTTCAAGCGATCCCA
>DATMCM010000617.1:0-3216 GCA_035558335.1 Blastocatellia bacterium
TTCCTCCTAACTCTCGTCCTGATTGTGCCTCTTCACGCAATTGCAGACAACGCTCCGCGGCGCGTTCGGGTATCTGAGATCAGCAAGGCGCCAATGACAGCTGGGCTACTAACAATCACCTTCCTGAAATTGAGTAGCAGCCCTCGACTTGGCAACGGCCGCATAGAAGTGCTGGTGGAAAACTCCTCGACCGGGTTCGCGACTTTCTATCCGCAGCGCCTCTCGTTCGTCGGAGAAGACAATGTCCAAGTGGACGTTTGGGGAACCTGGAGCGGCGAGTCAAGTATTGTTCCTCCCCGCGAGAAGAGCATAGCCCCAGGTGCCCGCGCAAAAGAGAACTACTACCTGGATGGTAAGCTCAGTCTGCCGGCCCGCCTCTACTACGACGAAAAGCTGCTAGCGGTAATCACCGATTAAACCATCTTGAGAGGGTCCCACCCTCACAGAAGAGATCGGGCAAGACGAACTCAACGCTTGGTAGGCCGAAGCCCGTCTTGCCCTCAACACATCTCCCCGAAGGAGAGCGTCACGACAGACTACCTCGACCTCCGCCGAAGCGCAATCGGACGCGGATTGTGAGAGCGCTCGCACGGGCCACTCGTAAGTTCACCTCGGATGTCTTGATCAGCAGAAAGGGGCGAAGTTACATAATCGCTTCGCCCCTTTACATCGTGCCGCTGCCGTTGCCGACTTACTGATCGCTCTTTGGCCGGCGCATTTCGCTGTCGAGTTTGAAACGCATTCCGGGAGGCATCGCCTCCTTTACCGTGTAATCGGACGGCACCTGAAACAGGGAGGCAGCCGGCTCGCTTCGATTGATGTTGGTCAAGCGGTAGCTGCTTTCGCCGAAGCGCGGATCGCTGTGCTTGCTCATCACTACCGTCTGAAGATCTGCCGAGTACCACGACTCGGACACGATGTAAATCGGCTGCTCGTTGCCGATCTCGCCAGCCGAGATTGTGCGCGTCCGCCGCGTGCCATCAGCCACAACGCCTTCGATGGTCTGTTTGCCGAGCGATTCCGACTTGACGTTCTTCGCATCGGCTTCCACCTTCATCTTGGCGCCCGCTGTCGCACCTGAATGCGTGATCGTGACATTGCCCGGTCCGCCTCCGGAAGCTTTGTCTCCGGTGACGATCTCAATCCGCCGTTCGCCTCCGACGCCAGTTGAAAACCCTGAACGAGGAAGCCGGGAAAGGTCTATCTTGCGGGCTGTCTTGGAGTCCGAATCTAGAATGTAATTGACGTTGGCAACCGGGTCGTTGATGAACAAGGTTTGTTTCGGAGTCCCCGAGGCGGTGTAGGCGCCAACCGCATTGATGGTCTGCTCGCGGCGGGTTCGGCCTTCGCTGTCGCGGAAGACGGAAGCCGTGCTCTTGTGAACGATCCGGTTGCCGTCTTGAAGCGTCTGCGTGTGCTCGGTCACCACTTGCGCGGAATATGGCGCGCCCTTGACCATCTTCTCCAAACTCATCTCGGAAGAAACGAACATGAACGTGTCGGGCCCGCCAGGCGGCACCATCATCTCGAACGGTATACCCATATGCTCGTCCTGCCATCCTGCCGCCCCGGCCTCAACCATATGACGCTGAAACACGAAATCATGCTGAGCCTGAGCGCCCTTCTCTTGAGCTATCCCAACGACTGCTCCATTGCTTAAAAGCGCAAGAGCGCAAATCGCACTGCTGATCAATCTTCTCTGAGTTCTCATTATGGCTCTCCTTAGGTTTCTGGTTTCTGGTTTCTAGTTTCCGGTTTGTGGTTTCAGGTTGGAACCAGAAACCATAAACCAGAAACCCGAAACCTTCTCTTTAGTGAACAAATCGAATCGCCCGCGCGAGTCCATCGTTGCCAACTACGACGTCGGCCTTTACTCGCTCGCCGGCCCGCTCAATATTCATCGGCAGCCCGAATGAAATCAATGCGGAGCGCGGCAACTCCACTCGCATGATCTGACCGCCGTCCAGGGGCGTCATCTCGTCGCTGTGTACCAGCGGAATGAATTCGGTGGCTACCTCAGTCCGGCCGTCCGCGGCTTCCACAGGAATTGGGTCTCTGTTTGAAAGACTTCTCCGGACGCTTCGGCGCTCGCCGTGATGTGTGCTGCGGTCTGGGGCTGGGCCCTTGCTTCCGGCAATATGACCCACCGCCTCCTCCGGCTTCTTCTCGACGACTCGAGCGCCCGCCGGCTGTTCGTTCTCCTGCTTGACAGCTTCCTTTTGTGGTTCTTGCCTCTCGCCACCACGAGAGCGCGCAGCAATCATAGCAAGCACTGCTACAAACACTATCAACGCCGCAGCCGCAGCCCAGCGCCACCATTGGTGTGAGCGCGAACTGATTCCCACGGCAGGTTCCGTCGGCGCCGCGACCGTCGCACGAAACGCTTCCAGAAGCGAAGCTCCAACATAGGCCGGCGCCTGTTCGTGCTCGTCGGCGATCTTCTGCAGCCCCGCCGTCAGCGCCCGTTCATCCGCCAACCGAGCCGCACACCGCTGGCAACCGATCGCGTGCGCGAGCGCCCGGTTTCGCGCTGACGCTTCCATCATCTGGTCCCGCGCAAGGTCGCTGATGGCAGCCTCGAAGCTCTGGCAATTCATGCGAAACACCTCTCTTGATTCACGAGTCGATCGCGTCCGGCGCTCTTTGCCGACCTTAGTTTCTCGACCAGCAACGCTCGCGCGCGATGAAGCCGTGAACGAATCGTGCCGACCGCACAGCCAACAACGGCGGCCGCTTCGGCGTAGCTCATCTCGTGCAAGTCACACAGAACTACGACCTCGCGGTAGCGCGCCGGCAGCGCAAACACCGCCTGACGAACTTCGTCGATCATCTCATTCTTTGTAAGGTCGCCCAATGGGTCTCCTTCGGCCACAAGCGTCGCCGAGCCCATCTCGTGATCCTCTTCCGTTGCGTCAGCAAACTGAACAAACAATCGATCGCGTTCCATGCGGCGAAGAACATGATTGCGCGCAATACCATACAGGTACGCAGCAACCGAACCTCGCTCGGGATCGTAGCGGTGAGCTTCGCGAATCAAAACCATGAACACTTCCTGGGTGACATCTTCGGCGATGCCGCGCGAACCGCTCATTTGAAGCGCAAATCGATAAACGCCGCCCTGTCTGCGCCCATACAACAAAGTGAAGGCGTGCTCGTCGCCGCCGATCATCTGCCTCAGCAGATCAACATCGCTGGGAGTTAAGGACAGGGTCATAC
>DATMCM010000618.1:0-3101 GCA_035558335.1 Blastocatellia bacterium
CGAATCGAAAAGAAATCTAATAACGGAAAGCTGACGGATATACCTGCGGCCCAGTTCGGCGTCTCGGGCAAGAGTCCTTTTGTCGTATCGGTTTGCCCATTGAGTGGAAGACCGGTGCCACGCCCATAGAATGCGGATTGAAAGTTGAAACGCGGAAAGTAGGAACGGTCGAGGATTCGTTCTCTCGCTCGAACCTCATCAATTGCGGCTGACTGCTGGACTGCAAGTGGGTGCGAGTCAAAGTTGGGTGTAGGCACACTGGTGGTCTGCGGAGAGTCGAGCAGCGGTCCAGGTTCAGCAGTCACTACACTGCCAGCGATTCCAAGAGCCTGAGCCAGACTTGCGCGATTGATGTCAACGGTCTGTTGCGCCTGGATGAGTTGAATTCGCGCCGCGGCCAGTTCAGCATCGGCGCGCGATGCGTCAGCTCCAGCGCGCAGTTGATTGTCCACCAGCACGTGGACTGACTTGGAGAACGTCTCCAGCCGGTCGACATTAGCCTGGGCGGCGAGTGCAGCTTGTTCTGCTGCAAGCAAGGCCAGAAAGGAATTCGCAGCTGAAGTTGCCACGTCGAGTCGCGTCACCTCCATCACAGCGGTGGCTTGACTAGCGGTGGCGCGCGCCAGGTCGACGGTCGCTTTTCGGAGGCCGAAATCAATGGGCTCCCATGAGAACAGGAGACCGCCGGCGCTGCCCCAGGCGCTATTAAACGACTTTGTTCCGAGCGCTGGTCCGGATATCGACGGGATGACGTTCTGAGGGAGCAAGAGTCCGAAGATGTTGTTGCTGGTTGCGCGGTTCTCCTGCCATAACAGGTCGGTGCGAGGCAGATATAACGTCTTAGCCAGATCGATACCGGCATTAGCTGCTTCCGCACGCGCCCGCGCCGCACGAATCTCTGGGTAGTTGCTCAGAGAGGCTGCGACCGCCTGTTCTAGAGTCATCGACTGTTGGCTCGACGTTTGAGCCACGCACCTAGACTCAAGCACCAGAGAGAGAACACAGCCACAGAGGAGCCAGGATATTTTTTTGATCAATTCAATGCCTCCCGAAATATCATCGCTGCGGAACACGTTGCTCCACAGCAATGTCAAAACCGAAACGTGTACTGAAACTTGCCAGACAACTTTGTCTCGACCGCGCGAAAACTCAACCCACCTCGTTCATCTTGAAGCCAGCCTTGATTGAACACCAGAAACAGCTCATTGCCCGGCTTCACAATCCATCGCACTCGGCTCTGCCAACCCATGTTCTTCGACTCATTGTCGAACTGAACGAGGTTGAAGAAGGTCAGGTAAGGACTTACTGAATAATTCACCTGGAGCGTATAGACTCGGGCAACGAAGTTTCCCTCTTTGAGTTGCGCAAATGTCTGATTCCACCCTGCGCTCATCAACAAGTGCGGCGCGATCTTGTACTGGACGGAGGTCAAGAACTGGTTTGCGTGGCCCGACCAGTAGCTGCCAAACCACCACGCGTTGTCGAATTTCCACCGCCGCTTCGAAGCCGTGTTGATTTCGAAGCGCCAACGCGTGAACCGGTAATCGCCGGGCGGCAACACAACCCCTTTAGCAATTTCGAAAGGTTCGAAGAGTCTTTCGAACTGCGGCGCGTAGTTGAACTCGACGTGTTCGCCCGAATTCAGAACGTAGTTGATCGGCGCGACGAACAGCCGCCAGCTTTCGGTCCTGCCCTTATCGATACGTCTGAAGTGATTGAAGAAGACTTCGTGAAACATCTGCCGAACATTCAGGAAGTCTTTAGGGCGAGGGTCAAACTCGAAACCGAGGCTCAGTTTGTCCACGTTTGATCGTGGCACGAACCCGAGAGCCGGCAGAAAGTTCTCGCCAATGCGCTTCCATGAGGCTGAAGCGCTCCAAAGGTCGTTGGGGCAGGTCACACCGAACCCGTATGAGTAGTCTTTCCCGATCAAACCCTTATTCGCCGTCTTCAACATAAAACCATCGACGCCGAAGTTTCGGTCGTTACCAAGAAACTTCGAAGTGAACAGGCGGAGGTCTCCACCAAACGTGCGGCTCGATGAGAAAGGCTCGGGGTTGCCCTCCGTGTAGATTGCTCCGATGTATGACTGCTTCAGGAAATCACGCTTGACTCGGGCGACAAAGAAGTTCTTCGCATCTGTGAAATCCGTTTCGCGAGTCCGAACCGCGATCACGCCGATTGTGTATGGTCCCTGCTTGCCCGTTAGCTTTGTGCCGGCCAGTATCGGCACCTCTCGATCGTTCAGCAGCCCAATCCGTCGACTGAAAAAAGGTATGACGTCCGCTTCATCGTCGCTGTCCGGCCCGACGTTGAACACGCCCGCGTTCTCGAGGAAGAACGAGCGCTTCTCCGGAAAAAACAGCTCGAAGCGAGTCAAGTTTATCTGGCGGCTGTCAACCTCAGTCTCGCCAAAGTCGGTGTTGATAGTTGTCGTCCACTTCAAGCTCGGTGTGATGTTGTAAAAGATATCAACGCCTGGTTTGACGCTGCTATCGTTTCCGATTTCAACGATGTGCAGTGCGTTCGCCGAGATGAATGGACGAACATCGAGCCCGCGACCCTGATGAATGCCGTTCAAGCCACTTATCTCGCCTGCTTCCGAAACCTGGAAGAACTTCACATCCAACCTCGGCGAAGCCCAGCGATCCTCTTCCAGCTTGCGCTTGATGGTGCGCGAAAAGTTGAAGCCCCACACAGTTTCGCCGCTCTTGAAGCCGATGCTCTTGAATGGAATGGCAAACTCGGCGGTCCAGCCAGCTTCTGATTTATGAGTGCGAACGTACCATATTGCGTTCCAGTTCCGATTCAGTTGGCCGTTCTCGATGATCAGTCCATCCACCAGCGCGCCCAGCGGGTTTGTCGAAAAGTAGAATGCGTTGCGCCTGTCGTGAAAGGTGTCGATCAGCAGCTCGATCCGGTCGTCTGCCGAAAGATCGGCATCTCGTTCCATCTGAGTACCGATGATCCTCTTCGGTTCGGAGTCGTAGCAGGCGACTCCGATATAGAGGTTCTCATCATCGTATAGCAGCTTAAGATCTGTCTTTTCGGTGGCTTGCGCGCCTGGATGCGGATCGCGTTGAAGTATGTCGCCGACCGAA
>DATMCM010000619.1:0-4750 GCA_035558335.1 Blastocatellia bacterium
TTCGTTTCGTCGAATTTGCGATTTTGGCACTACGGAAGAATTCTTAGCCAGGTCGGCTTGTTGCGCAAGCAGGTTTTGACGAACTTTGGCCTCCAAACCGCGCTCTCTGTCAGCCTTCTCTCTCCGTTACGGTCTTTTGAACTCTCTGTTCGCGTCTTGGGCTGCGCGTTGCAGCACTACCGCCAGATCCGCCGCTATTTCGATCTTCGCGCCAGAGGCCAGCCGCAACCTGGAAGGCAACCCGACTGGAGATCGATCGTAGAGTTGCTCGAAGATAACTAACCCGGCCAAATAGGAGGCCGCGGTAGAGGGATGAAACCCATCTCCTGAGTACAATGCGATTGAAGTATCGCTCTTCCACGCGTTGAGCAACGCTTCGCCGACCGGAAAGACTAATCCATCGACAGCTTCCGCAGCTTGTCTATATGACTCGCTGACTCCTTTGAAGTCGTCCATTCGACTAGCAGCCGGCCAGACCATGTACAATGCGGGCCTTCCACCGGCGCGACGGATCTCTTCAGCAAAGCGACGGGAATATTCCAGCAACAGAGCGCGGCCCCCTTTGGAGGCCGACGGGCCTTGCTGCAAAACAACGGAGTCCCATTTTGCGGTCATTATCGCTTTTTGGGCGTCTTTCTTGGTCCAGTGATCCTCAAGGCTGAAATCGGGCAAAGCGATGCTCTCGTAGGCAAAGGTTCTCTGGCCTGTAGCTGCCGCCAAAGCCTCGACGATCGCGGGTAGATCGTTTGAGGAGGTCAGGCTATTTCCAACGAATAAGACGCGCAGCGCCTTAACCGAAGCCGGATTTGTGACATCCCTCCGGCAGAACAAGCTCACAGCGAGCGCCAGGATAACAAGTACTACCCCGGTCACCATTTGCACTCTTCGCGATCTCGTTTTAGTTATCCGTGCCAAAGGAGAATGATACAAGGGACGTTAACCGTGCGCCCCCGATTTCGTGTAGTGGGCACCAAGACAGAACGCTCCATAGAGCGTCGATGCCAGCTCGAGCAGCGCAATGACCGCAGCGCTGGTGATGAATTGGGAGTGAGACTCCGGGCTGCCGGACGGGAGATGGCCAATATTGTCCGGAGAGACCATCACGTAATGATGGTACGCGCCAAAGAAAAGAGCTCCAAGCATGGATAAGACGAAGATCCAGAGGCCGATTGACGAATAGCGTGTCCACACAAGAGCGGCGGCCACGATTGGGGCGATCAGGATCACAACATAGACAAAGATGGTCTTCTCAATCGGAAGCCCGATGGCGAGTCGAGTGTGCGCGGCGCCGTGCCAGAAGCTCGCGGCGAGATGAATAACAACAAGCCCGGTAACAACCATCTTACTCATGAATTGACCTCCAAGCGTGTGCTCGGTAGCTGAAGCCGTTTGCACTTCAGTCCTTCTCAATAATTCTAGCGTGTAACATGAATTGCCTCTCGGCACAATGCCATGGCGCACCGAGCAATTTCATTTCAACTTGATAGCGCTAACCAATGGAATAGGACTCGGCTGGCTACAAAAACGAGAGCCCCGACGATGATCTTACTCAGGTTCCAAGTCCTCTGCGTGGCCTCGGTTGACGCGCTTTCAACAATCGTCCATCCTTGGCTGGCATGATCATCGAAACCATCAATGGTCCTTTGTATTTCGAGCTATTAGGAGAGGGTTCCCCCATTGTCTTCGTCAGCGGATGGGCGATGTCGTGCGAGTGCTGGAGGCCGGTCGTCGCCAGGCTCGAAGGCAAGCATCGCTGCTTTATCTACGACGCGCGAGGCGTAGGGCGCTCGCAGCCCGCGTCGATCGCGGCCCGCTTCACCGTCGAAGATCACGCCGAAGACCTTCACGCAATTCTTGAAGACGCCGGCGTGTACGACGCCATCCTGGTCGGGCACGACGTGGGAGCGCTTGTCGCCGCGCAATGCACTAAGGTTCATCCGCAGCATTTCAAATCGCTTGTCGCGGTTAGTCCTCGGCGAGGTTTGCCGCCCGAAGACGTGAAGAGCCTTGCGGTGTTGACTCCTGCTTCGCTGGTCCTCCGCGAGCTTGCCAATTACCCGGTGATTCGCAACCTGCTCACCAGGCGGTTTCGCCGTTCACCTCAACCTCATCGAGACCGTTTGTACTACGACTTTGCCAACCTGAGTCCGCGTGCTGCTTACGAGACCGCGCTCTCCGCATCGGAAGGCGAATCGGCGGCGGCGTTGCAGGAATTCGTCCAGACAACCGCTCGACCGAGTCTGATCATCTGCGGCGAGAAGGACAAAAAAGGCTCGGCCGAAGCGAGGCGATTGTTTGCAGTTGCACGCGCCGCCAGGCTTGCGACGATCGGCAACTGCGGTTTTTTGCCTATGCTAGAATACCCCGGTCAGTTCGCGAAGCTCATAGAAGATTTCGCTGGCGGCGACGACGCTGATCGGCGCAGTCTTCAACAACGCCGATGAATTCAATAGCACAAGTCGAGAGTTTGCCGATCGAGAGGCAGTCCAGGATGCTTGCGGTGATGTCGCTTGCAGGCTTGTCGCTGGTTTTTGTGGCAAGCGTTTTGTTCCAGCCGCGCGCCGCCAGTCCGTTCGACGACTACTTCACGATCTGCGGTTTCAAAAACCTAACCGGCTTGCCGTGCCCCGGCTGCGGCCTGACTCATTCGTTTTGCGCGCTTGGCAAAGGGGACTTGGGGTCTGCATTCGCCTTCAACGCGCTGGGTCCGTTGCTGTATCTGCTGTTCGCTTTGATGTGGGTGAGAGCCTTGCTTGTCCTGGCGAACAAGACTGAACCGGTAGCCGCTATCGATCGAATGGCTAGTCGGTTCAAATTGATTCGAAACCTAGTAATCCTGTTTGGGGTCTTCGGCGTGGCCCGGATCCTCTTCCTGATCGTCTCGCAGCCACAGAGCTTGAGTCAGAGCCCGCTGGTAAAACTGTTCGCGCGGTTGTTTGGCTGAATCTGTTGCGAGCCGGGACTTCCTTTTGATCAGATGCGGAAGCAAAACCCCCCTCGCCACTAAGACCCCAAGACACCAAGTAGCACCAAGCGGTTGGTGCAGCTTTGAGGCTTCGAGCCTTGGTGGCAAAAGCCGTTCCGGTAGCGGCCTCCTAAAGCAATCCCATCCTTCGCAGCACCGGTCGCGGCCATAACTCAAGCATCAAGCCGAAAGGATCACGGATCATCATACGCTCCGCGTTATGATCTACGACTTCGATCTTGTATTCGGTTAATCTCCGCGCAAGCGAGGCCAGATCCTCGATATCGA
Organism: Blastocatellia bacterium; assembly: GCA_035558335.1. Classification (GTDB taxonomy): domain Bacteria; phylum Acidobacteriota; class Blastocatellia; order UBA7656; family UBA7656; genus Onstottus_B. Next base: position 3,254 of record DATMCM010000619.1, read on the forward strand.
TAACAAAGGCCAGGTGGTCAATCTCGTCTTGATTGTGTTGTTGCTGTCGCTTGAGGAAGCCGATTCTGAATTCGCCAATCTTCAAATACGTCGCGTCGATCTGAAACCCATTCCGTTCGGCCTCGGCGATCGTTCCCTCGAACGGGACATTTGGCCGTCTCGAGCCATCGCGGCGCATGTAGACTTGCGCGCCAAGCACTATCGTATAGAAGCGTTCTGCAAGCTCGAGGTCTTCGCACGGAAGCTCAACGTGATGAAATGCTGGGTTGGAAAGCATCGTTCAACTTTGAGGTTGGACCTGTACGGGCTCCCCTCCGCGAACGCCACTCAATTGCTTTGGAATCGCTTCGAGGTCGAAGAGAGGCGCCCACAGACGGATGTCCCCGTGGTTTCCTTACAACCGCTGAGCGCTAACGTCTTCTTTGATCGCTGCGGCGAATACGCTCGATGTCAAGATCTCGCAAGCGTTCCCGATCCGGATGGCGTTCTTCTTCCTCGCTCAAGCCGCTGGCCCGTCGCAGCAGGTTCAGCGCCCGATCTTTCACCTTCTTGATCTCCTTGCGGCCGCCTTCGAACTCTATTTCCACGGCCGCCGAGTCTCCCGCGCCAAGCAACCGGGTCACCGTTCCATAAAGCATGCCGGATGGCATCGCGTAGCTGACTTCGTCTCCGGCTTTGTAGTTCGTCACATGAGCCTTATTCATTACAAACACCCCAAACGATTCCTGAATTAATGCGAGAAGAGCGTGACTCGGAATCCGCAATCCGCAGTCTGAAACTAGCAATCAGGATGACTAGCTGGTTTTCATTTCATTGACCGCAGCCATCTCCGCCGCGTTGTTCCAGTCGTCATCGAAGACGCGTTCGATTCGTTGGGCAAGCGGGGCGTCTTCGGCGATCAACCCAACCTCGCGCCGTTCGTCCATGCTGACACGGCGCAGGTTCTGGCTGCCGACGAAGAATCGCAACCCATCAATTACGATGCACTTCGCGTGAAGCCGAAACCGCGCGAGCGTCTTTACGAAAAGGCTGGGAACGACCTGGTTGTAATAGTCATCGCTGCTTATCATCTTGACGCTGCAGCCCGCGGAGGCCTTGCGCAACAGCAGAGCGAGCACCTGCTTATCCTCGACCTTGCCGTCCATTATCCTGATCGTGTGAGTGGCCGACTCGAGCAGCGATATCAGCTTCTCGCGGCTGTTGTCGGGGCTGATCACCAGCGGCAGGTTTTTCGGTTTGAAGTTGGTACCTTGCCAGTCGGAATCGAACAACCGGCTGAGCTCGGTCGTTATCTCCGGGTCCTTGATCAGCAGTCCGAAGTCGCGCGCGTAGTGCAGGTTTTGCTGGGTCGGGTTGAAAGTCAGAATGAGCGACGCCTTGTCATCGATCATCATGATTTTGTAGTGATAACGCTTGAGCTTCTCCCGCCCGGATTTCGGCGTTCGCACTTCAACGCCCAGCCTGGTTAGCTCCTCGGTCAGCTTCTTGTTCTTTCTG
>DATMCM010000620.1:0-35739 GCA_035558335.1 Blastocatellia bacterium
CGACCGTAATCTTTTGACCATCGGCGGGAACTTCTATACCATTGAACGTCGCCATCGGCTTGCGAGCCTCCTCGATTTTGCGTGTGATTTCAGGGGTTTTGTGCGCCGTCGCACTGTAGCAACCGCGCAAGACGGGTGTCAAGATGTGGGCCGGGCGAGATGGAATAACGGACCAGAATGGCGGAACAGAAGAAGCAGGCGGACCCGAACGACGATGACTCGCTCGAGGAAATACGTCGTCGATTGCAGGAATCGGAGGCCGCAAATCTCACCGCGGACCCCGCGCCGCCCGGCGCGTGGGAACGCGTAAAGCTTGCTCGACATTCAGACCGCCCTTACACACTCGACTATATCGAGCTGATCTTTACCGACTTCACCGAGACCCACGGCGACCGGCGCTTTGGCGAAGACGCGGCGATTGTTGCGGGGTTTGCTAAGTTCAAAGGCGAGCCCTGCGTGGTGATCGGTCATCAGAAAGGGCGCACGATGCGTCAACGGCAGCAGCGCAACTTCGGGATGCCAAAACCCGAGGGCTATCGCAAGGCGCTGCGTGTTATGAAGCTTGCCGAAAAGTTCAAACGCCCGATCTTCACATTGATCGACACACCCGGCGCTTACCCCGGGATCGATGCTGAGGAACGAGGGCAAGCCGAAGCAATCGCTTACAACCTGCGCGAGATGGCCAAGCTTCGCGTGCCGGTTATCGTGACTGTGACCGGCGAAGGCGGATCGGGCGGAGCGCTGGCCATCGGGTTGGGCGACCGGGTGCTGATGCTCGAGAACTCGATCTACTCGGTGATAACACCGGAAGGCTGCGCGTCGATCTTGTGGCGCGATCAAACTTTTGCCGAAGCAGCCGCGCGCGCCTTGCGGTTGACCGCTCCGGATCTGCTCGAGTTCGGTTTGATCGACGCGATAATTCCGGAACCCGAAGGCGGTGCTCACGCCGACCACCCGAAGATGGCCGAGCTTCTGAGCGAAAGCCTGGAGCAATCGCTTGAAGCGGTGCGTCATCTGAGCGACGATGAGCGAGTCGCCCTTCGCTATGAAAAGTTTCGCAAGATGGGCGAGTTCGAAGATCGGGCGCATTAGACGAACTCGAAACAACTTAGCGTACACCCTTCAGTCTGCGCGTCGTATTGATGCGATTTCGCCGCGATGCGCAGAGTGGGCAGTCGCCAAACAAATAGGAGACAAGCTTGATTAGCCAATCACGGTTCCGAAGCGTTATCGCTCACCTGACGCTGGCGGGATTGCTGTTGCCGGTGCTGGCTGCTGGCTCCTCGCTTGCCTTGCAGACAGCGGCATCGGCTGCCCCCGGGTTCTCGGAAGCCGAACGCTCCGCTGCCGACGCCGTGAGCACGGACACAATACGTGAGATCACCAACCTTCTTGCTTCAAAGGAGTTGGAAGGCCGAGGCACCGGGCAACCCGGCGCGGATCGCGCAGCCAGATATCTCGCTGATCGCTTCGCCAAGCTTGGACTAAAACCCGCCGGTGATGGCGGAAGCTATCTTCAGTCCATCAAGTTCAAAGCCGAGCAAGCCCTGCCTGACAGCGCATTCAAGATCGACAACACCGCTTTTGCGTACAAGAAGGACTTCGTCGTACTCCCACCGCTGCCGGCCGCGTCGATCGATGTCAGCGGAGAGTTAGTGTTCGCCGGATACGGAGTCACCTCCGCGGAACTTAAGCGCGACGACCTCGCCGGCCTCGATGTCAAAGGCAAAATAGTGCTGCTGCTCGGGGGCAAGCCCAAAAATGTTGACCAGGCGGTCTGGTCCAAGGCGTCGAGCCAGCAGGAAGTCTTCGGGAGGCTGGTGCGCGCCGGCGCCGCCGCCTGCGTCCTTACCTACGTTACCGCGCGAGAGACTCAACCATTCAGGCTGGTTACCGTCTATTTGTCGCGGCGCCGCGTATCGCTGGCCGACGCTCCTCCGTCGGCGAAGCTGCCGCCGATGGTAGTAGTGAGCGACGCGGCGGCCGAGAAGCTTTTCGCGGGCTCGGGTTCGACATACGAGGAAGCAAGAAAGAAGGCCGAGAACGCAGAGTTCGTCTCGGTTGCGTTGAGAAAGCAGGCGTCGATCTCGGTCAAGCTCCGGCGGGACGAGGCGACGAGCAGCAACGTTGTAGCGGTGCTCGAAGGCTCGGACGCCAAGCTGAAAGACGAAGCGGTTGTGCTCTCAGCGCACTACGATGCTTACGGCATCGACCTCGACGGCACAATTTATCCGGGAGCCGCGGACAACGCGATCGGTGTGGCCAAGCTGATCGCGATAGCCGAAGCACTGGTAAAGGCGAAAGCGAGGCCGCGCCGCTCGATTATATTTCTAGCGGAGACCGGCGAGGAGTACGGCTTGTTGGGCGCAGCTTACTGGGTCAAGCATCCAACCTGGCCGATTGAGAAGGTTGCGGCGGACATCAACTACGACGGCATCGGCACGGAAGTCTGGGGACCGCTGGGTTATGTTATCGACTACGGCTTTAAGCACTCGGACCTCGGCGAGTTGCTCGACGGCGTGCTCGCGGCGCAGGGTCTCAAGGTGGTGCCCGACCCGTCTCCCGAGGAAGGAATCTTCTATCGCTCCGATCACTACGAGTTCTTCAAGAAGGGCGTGCCGGCGCTTTATCTTATCGGAGTGCCGGCCGGAAACCTTCTGGCGCTTATGCCGAGGGCGACGAAATGGCTGGTGACCGACTATCACATGGCCACCGATACGGTTCAGCCCGATTGGAACTGGGAAGGCGCGCGCGGACTCGCCGTCACCGGAATGATCGCAGCCTTACGCATAGCAAATCAGGACTCGATGCCCGCCTGGAAGGGGGCGTCTCCATACAATCGGCCGCGCGGCACCAACCTGCCTCCCCCTCCGCCGCAATAACGTCCATGAAGTTTGAGTGCTTTCTTTTTGACTTCGACGGAACGCTGGCTTACTCGGAGCCGGCTTATCGCGAGGCGTTTCTTCATTCGATTGAACGGCACACCGGCGTTCTGCCAAACGAACTCGAGTTTACCGACTTTTGGAACGTGACGCCGCACGAAGTACTAAGACGCTACGGCGAAGAGTTGCTCGAAGAGATGTTCGCGAGCTTCGAAGAGCACTATTACGCAACTCATCATCAACACCTGATCGCCTATCAGGGTATAGAAGAGTTGCTGTCGTCGTTGAAAGAGCGGGGCGCAAGCGTCGGGATTGTGTCGCTAAAGCCCCGACGCGCGGGAGAACTCGAGCTGGATATTATCGGACTGCGGCGACTCGTTGGACTCGCGGTGTGGGGCGATGACGTTCCCCGGCCCAAGCCCGAACCCGACGGAGTCTTGCGCGCGCTGGAAGAGCTGGGCGCCGACCCGCAAGCTACGCTTGTGATCGGCGATAGCCCGGCCGACATTTTGATGGGTCAGGCTGCCGGCGCGAGGACCGCCGCGGCACTTTGGGGAGGATCGAGTCGCGAGCGCTTGATGGCAGCTCATCCGGATCTGGCGATTGATTCTCCGCGAGAGTTTCTACGCGCGATCACGGCCGAGTGATGATGAAGATAGTCGCCCAGGCGAAGCCGCGGGCGATTCCTCCTATTGTTTTATAGAGTGATCATCAACATGATGATATTCGTTCCGTGAGTCGTGCTGTCTTCGTGGCAGAGTTCAAGGCGACTCATACTCCCCACTTCCCTACCACTAAGCCGATGATTGCCCCGCCAACGGCGCCCATCACCAGAATCGGAACAAACGCCTTTGTGATGATCGCGTCTGGAAGACTCAGCAGCAGTCCAAACACCAACCCCTGCGCCCACGGCGGCAGGTTAAGGTGCGCAGCTCCAATCACGAAGCCGATCGCAAACCGGTTAAGAAATGCTCCGGTCATTGCCGCAGTCTTGTCCTCGAATTTCAGCGGGATCATCGTCGCTACTGCTACAGCTCCGAAGACAACGCCGCAGAGAACTCCCAGCATTAGTTTCGACATGTGACTCCTGGTCTTCGATCGAAAGAGGTATCGCCGTTTAAAAAGCACCTTGGGCCGCGGGTCTTTTTATTGTTAGTCGGGTCAAATGTCAAGCGGGCCGAAAAGCGGGCGGAAAAGTAAGAGCACGGAGTTCAGGCTTTAGCCTGTTTGTGCTTTTCGCGCCAAAGACAGAACTCCACCTCTTGCCAGCTCTTGTTTGATATGAAGCAAGTGATATTGGGGTACTCGTGTGTTGATGGTCAGAAAACTGCCACGAAGTGGCAGAGGAACTAAGCCGGTGGCAAGCGAAGCACCGCCACCGGTGAGGCGAGCGAGCGAAGTCCAGCACCCCGCAGGGGTGCCGGACTACTTCGTAACTTTGTCCGTGAGGATCTTCCTGCTGACTGCAGCTCTTATTCCAGCCATCAACAACCAATACCCCACGGCCGAGCAAGTAGACGCCTGGACGCGAGGTCGGTTCTACCCTATCCTTACCTGAGTGTGCCCGCCTTAAAGACCCGCCAAGGGACTTTTATCAATGGGACTTTCGGACATTTACCTCGGCGACCAGTCGTGGGAACAGTACATCAGTAGTTGCGGATTGCTTGCGCAATTTGAACGAGCCATCGAAGCTCAATCGGCTCACTCGGAGCCGCTGGCGGGTTCAGTTCAGGTTGGGCTCAGCAAGAACGACTACCAACTGGCGCTTGAGTTGGGCCTCGGAGCGCTAGGCACCGCGGCAAGCTTCGACGCGGCGCATCTTGCGTGCAGCATGGAGTTTGGCTTCGAGAAGCTTGCCGGAGGGCTCGATGAGCTGAACGCCGATTTCAATCTTCTGCTGGGCGATGTTATTTGGAAGCTGGAGCTGCATCAGGAGACGCTCAGCAACATCCTTCAAGAGATCAGGCTGGCCGAGTTCGAACGCGAGGCCCGTGCGTATAGAAGCCGCGCCGAAAAGGCTTACGTGAACGGGTGGTACGAAGAGGCGCTCACGGATTTCCTGGAAGCCGAGAAGCGCAACTATCCGGACTTTGCCGTGCTTCGCTCGATCGCAAATATCTGTCTTTATCATCTGGTCAATCTTTCAAAGGCGCTCGAATACTTTGGCAAGGCCGCCAAGTATGCGCGGCCGAGCGATATGCGCCAATCAGCTGAGGCCCATTACTTCGCCGCGATCGTGCACGGCGTTCAGCGTCAGTTCAACGAAGGCATCGACGAGTTGGACGAAGCGGTCGCGCTGAATCCCCGACTGTACGAGGCCCACTATCAGAAGGCCTGTCTTGCCGCGATTTTGGGCGACTGGCGAGCGGCGGTTGCAAGTCTCGAATGCGCGATCAAAGGCGATCCTCGATACTACGAACGCGCACGGTGCGAACGCGCGTTTGATTCAGTTCGGCGGCGGGTGCAGGACTTGCTCGATCGCCTCATGGAGCCGGTTCAGGAAAAGATCGCGCAAGCCAATCGCGACGCGGAGTTGCTGAGGCGATATGTCATCGCAAGACCGGACAAGCGTCAGGCGATATCGGGCGTGTTTCGAACCGTCGAGCAGCAACTGGCTTCGGCCACGTCCTATCGAACGGGCGTTCAATTTGTCGAGGCTCTTGCAGGCGTTCAACAAGAGCTGCAAGGCATCTACAACCTGTTTTTTAAGCAATACAAGATGGACACTCGCGATTACGCGCGCTCGGTCGCGATCAGTCCAGACGGACGGCTGGTAGCGACCGGGTTCCTTTACGAAGGAATCAAGGTTTGGGAAGTAGACACCGGGATCGCGGTGCACTCGCTCAGAGGACATACCGCCAGCGTGAACTCGATCGCGTTCAGCCCCGACAGCCAATGGCTTGCGTCGGGAAGCCGTGATCGCTCGATAAGGCTCTGGGATGTTTTCGCCGGACAGGAGTTGCGAGTGATGGGCGTGCACGACGGCGAAGTGTGCGCGGTTACCTTCAGCCCGGACGGCCAGTGGATCGCATCGGCCAGCTACGATCGAACGGTGAGGTTGTGGCGCGCGATCACCGGACAGCTGGCGGAGGTGATGATCGGGCACGCGGGTCCGGTGACTTCTGCCGTGTTCAGCCCTGACGGCCGCCTTATCGCATCAGGCAGCCTCGATCGGACGATCAAGCTTTGGGATGTGGAGAGCGGAAGCGAAGTGTCAACGATGGAAGGTCACGAGGCTGGAGTCGCCTCGCTGGCTTTCAGCTACGACGGAAGGTTTGTTGTTTCGGGCGGCGAAGACAAGCTCGTCAAGATATGGGATGTTGACAGCGGGCGAGAATTGCAAACGCTTCGCGGGCACGTCAACGACGTGATGTCGGTGGCGTTCAGTCCCGACGGCGAGCTTGTGGCGGCGGGAAGCCTCGGCCAGACGATTCGAATATGGAGACTCGCGACCGGGCGAATAATCAAGACGCTCTGGTTCAATGAGATCAGCTGGCATCCGGTGGTGTTCAGCCCGCGTGGTCAGTGGCTTGCCCTTGCCAGCCGCGACGTTCAATTGTGGCTAAAGGCAATGCTGACCGAAGAGGAATACGCAGAGGTGAAAGCAGGCGAAGAACGCGCGATGCTGATGAAGCGCGAAACCGACGCGATCGCGCGCGACCTTGCGGAGTTGAAACGTTTGGAAAAGGAAGAAGCCGCGTTTGAGATATTGATGGCTCAAAGACGGGCTGCAGGCGAGTGTGAGTTGTGCGGAACGAAACTTGGGTTTGCAAGACGCGCGATTCGGCATCATCGATGCAAGACGCACAAGTCGAGACGGCTTCAAAGCACCAATCCACGAGCCTATCTCTGATTCCTAACTCGTCGCGTTGTCCAGCGGGTCTGGATTCCTGCCGATTGACATCGCTACCGACAAGCTCAACATCGGGCCGGCCCAGCGCCAACGAAGTCAGCGCCACTGTCAACGTCGCGCGGGGAGCGTCGACATTCCAAATTGACTAACCTATAAGGCGCCGAGACGCGGAGGCTACGCCGAGAAAAGCAAGTCTGCGGCTCGGCATGTCGCCGTTGGCAGACTTCATTTGCGACTGAACCAGACTATGGCCGGAGGATAATGACAGAAAACGAATCGACTAATTTGGCGGGCGGATCCCCGTCTTGAAGAGTTGCCGCAGATCGGGAACCGGTTTCGCCGTCGCGGGCTGCGGAGGCGCGGTCTCGCTCAAACGCCTGAAGTTGTACCGCACGATTGCACGCACGTTTATTGGCTTGCCGTCGCGGGTCGCGGGTTTGAACTTCAGTTGGCGTATCGCGCGCTCGGCCGCTTCGTCGAGACCGAACCCCGCCCACCGAACGATTTGAATCTCGCCCACTTCGCTGTCAGCCCGGAAGACTACGCTTGCTTCGAGTATGGCGGTGATATCAGCGAGGTTGGCGGCGTCGGTGTAATCGGGCTTGACTCGGTTGAGGAACTCCGGCGGTTTGAATCCCGCCGCGCGCGGCGAGCCGTCGTCGGGAATGTCTTCCGCGATCTCGATCCTGGACTTCTCAGAGTCGACGGGGTTCACTTGCATGCGCGCAAGCTGGAATCGGCTCATTCGATCGGCGTAGCCCGCCGCGCGCGCAGTGAGAGTCTTGCTCATCGTCGCAACAGCCGCTTGCCTGGTCGCCGCTCTCTCGTCGATGAAGTCAGACACAGCAAGCGCGCCGGTCCGACCGTCGACTATCATCACGCCGATCAGCGCCTCTTCGTGCTCTTCGGCTACACGGTCGCTGCGAGTGAACGTTTCAAGCTTGCCTGTAACAAAGAAATCGCAGCCGATTGCAGCGCCGACTCGGCGAGCCTCGTCACGATTCATGTTGATCGAGCCGTCGTATCCGACGCCTCTCAGCGCTGGTTGAACAATCGACTGGTCGATCAACAATAATCGTGAGTCTGAACCAAGCGAGGCGCCGAGGATGCTGGCTGCCTCGTTGGCTAACGCCGCCGAATCACCCTTGGAACCGGCGAATCCGATCAGAGCAACCCTCACCGGCGCTTGCTGAGAACGAGGCGCCGCCGCGATCGTACAAACCACCACTATTCCCGCCAACACTTGTTTCACGCAAAGACGCAAAGCTTCGCAAAGACGCCAATGGTGCGTCTTTGCGAAACTTTGCGTCTTTGCGTGAAACTCGCCCGCCAAATGCACACCTACTTAACCACGCTCAACCTCTCGACGATCCAGTCGCTCAACTGCTTTAGCAAGTCGGCGCTGACGCTCGTAGTAGAAAGCGAAGTGTACTCTGAAGGTGCGCCGGTCTTTGCCGGAAGGAACAGATGATTCAAACCCGGATACACGCGCACGGTCACATCCTTGTTTCCTGCGGCGCGGGCCGCCTGTTCAAGCATCTGAGCTTGGTCGGCGGTGACCTGGCGGTCGAGCTCACCTTGCAGGACCAGAATCGGCTGGCGGACCCGTGCGATGGCGGGCAGCGGATCGTAGGTTAGAAAGTACCTCATCCACGCACTGCGCATTATCTCTGGCAGCTTGGATGTATCGCCGCCCTGCACTACATTGCGAATCTCACCCAGCTGCTCGGCTCGCTGCTTTGCTTTCTCTTCAGCGCTGAGAGAGGTGTTTGCGTCGAGCTGATAGTTGATCTGGTATTCGAGCACGACGTCGCCGCGTTTGGCGGTCCCCGCCATCAAAACAATAGCTGCAATCTGAGGATCAGCAGCGGCAACCATCGGAGCGATGACGCCGCCTTCGCTGTGACCCGCCAGCGCGATTCGCTTCGGATCTATCTCTCGACGCGAACGCAAGTACTCGACCTGGGCCCGCACATCGTCGGCAAAGTCGGCCATTGTCGCGCTCGACAGTGTTTGAAGCCCCGTCGATTTTCCGACTCCGCGATCGTCCACGCGCAGAACCGCCACCCCTCGGCTCGCAAGCGCTTCGGCGATTTGCCCGAAAGGCCGATACTTCTCGAGCCCGGGAAGTGGCAATCGCTCATCGCGAGTCTGCTGGCCGGAACCGGTAATCGTGATGACTGCAGGAAACGGTCTCTTGCCCGCCTTTGGAAGAAGAAGCGTGCCGCTAAGCGTAAAGCCTCGCGTTTGAACGGTTATCTCTTCGGCGGCGAACGTAGCTCCCGGAGGCGCGCTGTAGTCCGGTTCGACCGCCTTCATCCTGGCAGCGAGGGCGCCCTTGAAAGCTGCGCCAAGCTCGCCATAATCTTCGCGCAGCGCTCCGAAGTTCTGGACGGGAACGACGAGCGCCCCGAGTCTTCCTCTGCCATCGAACCAAACCACAAGCCCAATCCCGCCTGCGGTCACGTCGTAGCGGTCAAAGGTTAAGACCCCGGGCTGAGTAGCCGGGGCCAGCGCATCGCGCGCCACTCGCTCGACTGTAATGCTGCCGTTTGGAAAAATCGCGATCTCCTGCGCGCCGCCACGTGCTGCGTCGTACCGTGCGATGGCGAACTGGAACATGAAAAAGATGTTGCCGCCAAGCAGTGCAGATCCCTCTTTGAAGGGCAGCTGGCTGTTCTTGCCGTTGGTTGTTACCGTTGCCGTTCCGTCCTTGATTAAGACCGACTGTTCAAAAGCCGTGCCCGCGATTGTACCCGTTGCGACGCTCGACGTCGGCGCTCCCGTCCTATCCAGATCGACCGTCGTATTGAGGTCCGTCGAGGATCCGGGGACCTTCAGTTCGGTGTGAGCTACCGCGCTGTAGCCTCCATTAGGCTTGCACTTAACTTCTAACGCTTCGTTTCCGGCGGGCTGCTCGCCGAGCATGAACAGCAGATTGCTCTTGCCGCAGATCGAGGGCGAAAGCAGCGGCGTGGCTGGCGGGAGCTGTGGGACTGCAGCTTTCTCCTGCGCGGCGGCGACGTTCAACAGAGCCGCGGGAAAGAGAACGATGATGACAAATGAAAGAAACGTTAGCTTCATTGGGTATCCTTCTTCGAGACGTTGACTCAACCACGCTACTTTGCCTCAATCACCTTCGCAAGTGCCTCTATCACCGCCCGCAAGCGATCGAGGTTCAGGAGGACTATTGTAGGTATGAAGATCAGCATGAACCCCGCCAGTCCGATGGCGATTTGCGCCCAGAGCCTTCGCTGGGTTAGCCGGGGCGCCGGCGTCGTCTTTAACGCGAGCCGCGCGAAGATGATCGCCACTATCGCCTTCTCCAGACCAGCGAAATTAACAAAGCACAGGATGCCGAGAACCAGCGACGCAGTCGCGTAGGCGTATTTTTGTCCTAGGACCGCATGGATATTTGATTCCTGGTTACTCATTGTTCACTCTCTCCTTCCAGCTTTAACTCCGTGTTGATCTTGAATGGGTTCTGTTTCAGATAGACGAACACAGCGGTCACCAGCAGCAGTGGCAGCAGTCTGTACGACAATCCGAGATGACGATCGGGGATCTGCTCGATCAGCTTGTATGCCAGCAATATGAATCCAATCGGTACCCACATTTTGAAATCGACTGACGCCGTAGAGTCTGGAGTCTGATCGAGCAGACGCGGCTCAAGCTCTCTCCAAAGATCCTCGTCCGAGCGGCGACGGTCCCGAGAATCGAGGAGCTTCATCAAACCGCCCAGTCCTTCAAGCTCGCTGCGGCAGTCGCCACACGCCAATAGGTGACTTTCGATCTGTGCGGTCTCGATCTCTGCCGGATGGCCGTCAGCGACCGCCATCGCTGCCATTAGCACTGTTTCACAATCAGCGTCCTTCATCGCTTCAACTCCTCATAAGTCTTAGAAGACGTGCGAGTCATCAGCACGTGCAATCGCTTGCGCGCGTGGAACAAGCGGCTCATCACTGTGCCCTGTGGTATCTGGAGTCGCTCAGCCAGTTCCTCATAAGAGAGCCCGTCCAGGTGCTTTAAGGTGATGATCTCGCGGTCCGCAGGTTCGAGTTCCAACAACGCCCTCTCGAGTAGCAACAGCTCCTCGCGGGGCACGCTGGTCGAAGGCTCGAGTATCTGGGTATCCTCGATGCTCTCCGTTTCCCGTTTGGTTCGAGCGCCCGTGAGCTTGTAGCAGCGGTTTCGCAGGATGACATAGAACCACGGATAGAACTTGCGCGACAGATCGAATCGCTTCATCGCTCGAAAGGCATCCATGAAGGCTTCCTGAACTGCGTCCAAAGCATCTTCGCGGTTTCCAAGGATGCCGACAGCGTGACCGATCGCCTGAGCCTGATAGGTCTCGACCAGATGGCGGAAGGCTTGCCGGTCTCCCGCTCGACACGCTCCTATGGCTGCCACGTCGTCCATCATTGCCTCTCACTGTTACGTATCCCAGACCGGCGGGTAATCTTCAAAGAAAGTTTTGAGGTATGCGCTGAGCTGTCAATTTTGAATAAAAACCCGACTAAGTCCTAAACAACTCTTCGAAGGCAGATCGTACGTGGGATTCCCTGGAGGTCGTGCGTGATGTCAACAAGTTCAAGCAGGCCACCGGCGATTATTGCTGAGATTGACTCAAGCTGCGAAAAACCGATTTCGAGGACGATGAAACCTCCCGGCTTCAGGAACCGCGGCGTGTCGAGCAACAGCCGCCGATAAAAGTCCAATCCATCGGCGCCGGCAAACAACGCGGTGTGAGGCTCCCACTCGCGCACTTCGCGTTGAACAAGCTCTGAAGTGGCTTCTTCGACGTAAGGCGGATTCGACGCGATTATGTCGGCTACTCCCTCAAAGCCGAGCCCCGCGAGAGGTTCCAATGCGTCGCCTTCGATAAACCTTATGCGATCATCGACTCGGTGGAGCTCGGCGTTTGTTCGCGCGATATCGAGCGCCGCGCTGGAGATGTCAGTCGCGATCAGTCGCGCCTGGGGCAGATGTACGGCCAGGGTCACGGCTATGCAGCCCGAGCCAGTTCCAAGATCGACGATCATAGGACTCGCGTTCGAGGGAACGCCTGCAAGTCTGATGACTCGTTCAACAAGAAGCTCGGTCTCGGGTCTGGGAATCAGTACGTCGGGTGTTACGACGAACTCCAGGCCATAGAATTCCTGATGACCGGTGATGTACTGGAGAGGCTCGCCGGCGGCGCGGCGTGCAACAAGTCGCAGATACTCCTCGTAATCCGAGGCCGCGACTACTTCTTCCGATCTGGTGAGCAAATGTGTGCGGTCGATTCGGATCGTATGGCAAAGCAGCACGCCCGCCGTTCGTCGGTCCTCATCGATCTGAGAGGCTCTGAGCCGCGCAGCTCCGTCGGCTATGGCTTGGGCTATTGTAGGCAACGAGGTTTCTGATACCGTCTGTGTTTGCTCGGCGACTCCGCGGTTAGCAGCAGTCAGCGGGAAGATTCCCGCCGTCATTTGATCTTCTTCGCCTCGATTTCGCCCCCCTGATGAAGAACCAGGTGGGTGACCTTCCCGCTGGCATCCCTGACGAATGTCACCTGCGCGTCCACCGCTTTCAGAAAGAACTTGGTTTCAGACTCGGGGAACAGCTCCGCTTTGAGTTGCTCCCCGGCTTGCACCCATAGTCTGTCCTGTTCCTTGGTAACGTTCAGGACAAGCTCGGGCCTAAGCTGGTATTGCCCGACGTAGTCATCGAAGATCTTGGGCTCGACGCGCGCCTCCTTGCGCTCGGGCGGCGCGAGTTCGGGATTGTAGAGTCCCGCGACGCCGTGCGCGATGGCTCCCGGATTCGCGCCGGCTCTATTAGTAAGAACGATGACTGTCAGCTTGTCGTCCACGTATCGAGCGATGAATGTGGTAAAGCCCTGCCACGCGCCGCCGTGCTCGATGATCTTGTGCCCGCGAACTTCGTCGAACCCCCATCCGAAGCCGTATTGCTGCCTCTTGCCGCCGTTCAACTTCACCGGCGTCCACATCTGATCGAGACTCGACTTCTTGATAAGCTTTTCGGTGTAAAGCGCGGCATCCCATTTGGCCATGTCGAGCACCGTCAGATAGAGGCTGCCATCGGCGGTAGTATTCATCGAGGGCGAAACCCATTCCTGATTCTTCAACTCGCCCTTTTGCATCCGATAACCTGCCGCGCGATTCGGCACGATGTCCGCTTCGTTGATTATCCGAGCGGTGTTCATCCCCAACGGCTTGAAGATTCGCTCTTTTAGAAACTCGCCGTAAAACTGCCCGGTCACCTTGCTGATCAGGATGCCCAGCATCACGTACCCCATGTTGCTGTAGCTCCACTTCTCACCCGGCGCGAACGCCAACGGGATCTCGGCCGCTTTCTTGAGAAGCTCCGACTCGGTGTAGTCGCGCCGGAAGTCGAAGTCCTTTGGATAGTCGGTGGTGCCTGCGGTGTGAGTCAGCAGATGTCGAACCGTGATGCCGCTCCAACGCTCAGGCGCATCGGTGAAGTACTTGCTGATCTTGTCGTCGAGCCCAATCTTTCCCTCCTCAACAAGCATCATCACCGTGGTTGCAGTGAACTGCTTGCCGACCGAGCCGGATTGATAAATCGTCTCGGGAGTTGCGGGGACGTTTAGCTCGATGTTCGAGAGACCATACCCTTTGGCCTCGACGAGCTCGCCGTTGCGAACTACTGCGACTGACAAGCCGGGTATTCTTTGCGTGAGCATCGCGGCCTTGACGAAGTCGTCGATTCTGTCGGTTTGGGCGGCTGCGGTGGTGATCAGCGATAAGAGAATCAGTGCGGGCGCGAGTATCGGGAAGACTCGCAAGCTAGGTCTGAGATTCATCAGGCGATCCCTCTTTGAAATGAGCGCTTCCTTTTGCTGGCTTAGTCAGCGGCCTGAGCGTCAGCCTTGAGCTTCTCGGCCTGGTAGTGCGCAACGAGCGCGTCGATCAGTTCGCCGATGTCGCCTTCCATAAACAGGTTCAACTGGTGAGCCGTGTAGCCAATGCGATGATCCGTGACGCGATTGTCTTTGAAGTTATAAGTGCGGATTTTCTCCGAGCGATCGCCCGAGCCGACCATCGAGCGGCGCTCGCTCGCGATGGCCTGGTGCTGCTTGTCTTGCTCCATCTCCAGCAGCCGAGCCCGCAACACCCGCATTGCCTTCTCTCGATTCTTGATCTGCGATTTCTCATCCTGCATCGATACAACTGTGTTGGTCGGCAAGTGAGTCAGGCGCACCGCTGAGTAAGTAGTATTCACCGACTGCCCGCCGGGACCCGATGAGCAGAACGTGTCGATGCGCAGGTCCTTGGGGTCTATCTTGATGTCAACCTCTTCGGCCTCCGGAAGGACGGCGACGGTGATGGCGGAAGTGTGAATCCGGCCGGAGGCTTCGGTCTGGGGGACTCGCTGGACACGGTGGACGCCCGATTCGTGTTTGAGTTTCGAATAAACCCGGGTGCCTTCTATGAGCAGAATCGCTTCCTTGAGACCGCCGATGCCAGACTCGCTCGCATCCAGGACTTGAACGCGCCACTTCTGTCGTTCGCCGTAGCGCGTGTACATACGCATGATCTCAGCCGCGAACAACGTTGCCTCGTCGCCGCCGGTACCCGCTCGGATTTCGAGGATGACGTTCTTTTCGTCATTTGGGTCTTTGGGGAGCAGGAGAAGTTTCAACTCGGCTTCGACTCTATCGCGCCTCTCCTGAAGCTCGGACAATTCGCCGCGAGCGAGCGCGAGCATCTCGGCGTCGTCTTCGCCAGCCAACATTCCCTCGGTTTCAGCGATGCCGCTGACCAGCGACTTGTACTCGCGATACTTGCTCACGATTTCTTCAAGCTCCCGGTGCTGCTTTGCAACCCGGGTGTAGTTCTGCTGGTCCGCCAGCAGCTCAGGATTGCTGAGCTGCTGCGAAATGTCTTCAAGCCTGTATTCGATTGCGTCTAATCTGTCAAACATGGCTTAGTCCGTAGTCAGTAGTCCGTAGTTTCTTGGTCGTAGTTGGACCAACGAGCTACGGACTACTGACTACTGACTTCGGACTACTGACTACTTATTGGTTCAAGCTTCAGCGACTCCTTCAGTGCAAAGATAGCGACTTCCAATTGAGAATCGTCCGGCTCTTTTGTCGTGATGTTCTGCAGCCACAAACCCGGACGCGTTATCACCGAGAAGAACCACTGAGCCTTGCTGTTTGCTGAGGCGCGGATAATTTCATAAGACAGACCGGCTATCACCGGAATCAGCAGCACCCGTACAAGGAAGTTCAAAAACAGCGAGTCGAACTTCACTATCGAGAACGCGACGATCGAGACCAACATCACCACCATCAGGAAGCTCGTGCCGCAACGCGGGTGCTGGCGTCGCTTCGTGCGAGCGTTTGCTACGGTCAGCTCCTCGTCAGCCTCCCAGGTGTAGACGACTTTGTGCTCGGCGCCGTGATACTCGAAGACCCGTCGTATGTCGCGGAGCAGCGAGAAAGTGGTAATCATCATCAGGAAGAACGCCATTCGTATCACGCCGTCTACCAGGTTGAATGCGACAGATGGTCTGATCGGATGCATCGCCGCGCGAAGCCACGCCCACGCATCCGCGTACCAGGTGCCGCTCGCCGAGGCCGCTCCGATCGTTCCGCCTCCGAAGTATACGAACAAAGCATTGGTCAGCAGCAACGGAAGGACGATGAACAGGAGCACGTTGAAAAACAGCGCGAAGATTATCGAGCCCACGGCTCCGCCGGTTGTCGTCTTCCTGGCTCCCTTCGCCGACGTCCTAACTGCGGGCCGTGTCTCTGTCGCTACGGCGACCGCTGCGTTTGTGGAAAGCCCTGTCGTTATTACCGGCGAGGGAGGCGATGGCTGATCTGCTGAGGCTTCGTTCTCCGCTTCGTGAAAAGCGACGTTAGCGGAAAAGTTGAGCGCCTTGATTCCCAGCACCATCGACTGAATAAGCACGGCTGAGCCGCGCAGCACTGGCAGCTTCAGGATCGGGTACTTCACCGAGAGCGCCGGGAGTAACTCGCTCTTTGCAACGATTTCTCCGTTTGGCTTGCGAACGGCCACCGCGTACGAATGCGGCGCACGCATCATCACGCCTTCGATGACTGCCTGCCCGCCGACGATGATCTGGTCTTCTCGCATAACGCCTCGCGTCTGGAACCTGTTCGAGCCTCCACAAAAAATATTGGTTGCCGGGTCCGCTTGCGCCTCAATTGCTCGGCGCTCTCGGGAAGAGCCTTAAGCGATCGAGGCGGCCGGGCGGTCCGGCAACCAATATTCGGTTGTAGATGGCTTAAGCTTCGGTGGCTTCGGTCTTACGGCCGTACTTGCGATTGAACCGCTCGACCCGGCCGGCGGTATCTACCAGCTTTTGTTTGCCGGTGAAGAACGGATGGCAGTTCGAGCAGATCTCCAGCCGTATCTCGGATTTAGTCGAGCGAGTCTCCCACGTGACGCCGCATGCACAGTGCACGGTCGCGTTTACGTATTTCGGATGAATGTCAGGCTTCACTTCATTGCTCCTGTCGCGAAGTTTTCAGTCAAAGCAACAAGTAACCCTAACTGATAGCGCGCCCGAGTGTCAAGTTTGGCCCCCAAAACGGACGGGTCTTAGTCCTCTCTGCGTTTGCCTTTGCGTCTCAGCGTCTTTGCGGTTAGAAAGCCTGAAACCTGCTAACCGGTAGAGCCGCCGAGACGCAGAGATAACGCGGAGAAATTGAATTCCAATGGTCGTCGTTAGTGGTGAATCAGGGTCACGGATGCCGCAGGCTGAGGTCGCCGGAGACCGATGACATCTTCAATCGCGCGGATCCGTCGCCGAGCTTGCCGCGCGCCGAAGTGCGCGATCCATACTTCTCAGTTTTCACTTCGATCGGAAAATCGGTTTTGATCGAGCCGCTTAAGCTCGATAACTCTACGTCCGCGTCTAGGCTGGAGGGCAGATTGACGCTGACGTCGCCGCTAACGCTCGAGAACTTCATATCGCTGGCGGCTTCAAGCCGATCGACGAAGACCTCGACGTCTCCGCTCACTGAGGAAGCGCTCACGGCGCCGGACACGTTCTTGACCTTCACATCGCCGCTCACCGCCGAAGCTTGAACGCGGCCGCTAACGCTGCTTATCTCGACGTCGCCGCTCACCGACGAGATGCCGTCGAAGACATAGCTTGTCGAGCGTGGCACCTGAACTTCAAACTGTATGCTGGCGTCGCAATCGCAGTGCTTGGGATAACGCACTCCAACGTCCACGCGACCGTCGGTGCTCTTGTCTTCGACTTCGACCTTATCGCTGTCGCGTCCCTTCTTCATTCCATTGACGATGATCGAGTCCCCGTCATAGCCGATGACTCTGACGTCGCCCGAAATGTTAGAGATGTGAATCTGGCCCCCCGGAGCGACCCGGTACGACTTGTGGAAGTCTTGCGCGGAAGCCGTCCCCGCCGCGAACAGGACGGCTAAAGATGTGATAATAGACTGGCGAAACAGTTTCTTGCTCATATTCGGTCCAACTCCTTCCAAGGCATTGTGTGAAACGTCAGTAAGTGGCAACGGTCGTTCAAAGGTTTCACCTGAATTTAGAGCGCGGCTTCGGGTCGTACTCAATAGTCGGGTTGACGCGCGTGCGGGTGGATAACACAATAGGCGACGGGTCAAAACACCCAATGATGAGCACGATGATTTGTGATTCAAACGCGGCCGTTCTGAGGCCCGATGAAATAAGGGAGCGGCTCTCGCGGCTGAAGGGATGGTCGCTCGGCGAAAACTGGATCGAGAAGACTTACCGGTTCAAGAACTTTCTTCGTGCGATGTCGTTCGTAAACGCCGTCGCGTATGCCGCCGAGTCAGTCAACCACCATCCGGACCTGATGATTCACTACAACAAAGTGACGGTTCGCAACTGGACTCACGTGGCCGGCGGTTTGACTGAGTACGATTCCTTGCTCGCAGAGAAGATAGATGAACTCGCCGAGAGTCGCCGGATTGCTTCGGATTCACCAGTTGAACATCGCTAATGTTAAGCCCAAGGTAACCGAATGACACTAATATCCGACAAAGACCAGGAGACGATGCGCAACCATTTTGACGAGAGCCTCAAAAGCAACGTCGAGATACTCATGTTCACCGAGCGTCCTTCGCCCATAATCATCCCGGGTAAGCAGACGTGCGAGACCTGCGAAGATACGGAGGCGTTGCTCCGGGAGGTGGTTGCTCTTTCAGACAAGCTCGAGCTTACCGTGCAAGACATCGGCGTATCCAAAGACGAGGCGCTCAAGCTTGGCATCGATCGAGTGCCGGCGTTCGTGCTGAACGGTGCAGCGCGCGGCAAGGTGCGATTCTTCGGCATTCCGTCCGGCTACGAGTTCTCGGCGTTGATCGCCGATCTCGTCGACGTATCGCGCGGTGCGACTGGTCTATCGGACGAGACTCGCGAGTATCTCGCAACGCTTACCGAAGACGTAAACATAAAAGTCTTCACCACCCCTACGTGACCGTATTGCCCGCCAGCGGCCAGGATGGCCCACCAGATGGCGGTTGAAAGCGAGCGAGTGACGGCTGATGTAATCGAAGCGATGGAGTTTCCCGACCTCGCGCGGCGATTCGCTGTCAGGGGAGTGCCCAAGATCGTCATCAACGACCGTGCCGAATTCGTGGGAGCGTTTCCTGAAGCAGATTACCTGGCTCAAGTTCGAGCCGCAGTCGAAGCAAATGGAAGCACAGCAACCGAATAGCAAGACGGCGAAGATCAACATCTCCTAAGAAAGGACGGACGCATGGACTTCGAGTATTCCGATAAGGTGAAGGAGCTTCAGAGACAGCTGCAGTCTTTCATGGATGAACACGTCTATCCGAACGAGAAGGTCTACCACCAACAAATCGATGAGGGCGATCGATGGCACCCGACAGCGATAATCGAAGAGCTGAAGCCGAAGGCGCGGGCGGCCGGATTGTGGAATCTGTTTCTGCCGGAGAACCCGTTCGGCGAAGGCTTGTCCAATCTCGAGTACGCGCCGCTGTGCGAGATCATGGGCCGGTCGGCCATGGCACCCGAAGTTTTTAATTGCTCGGCGCCCGACACCGGAAACATGGAAGTGCTCGCCCGTTACGGGTCGGACGAGCAAAAAGAGAAGTGGCTGAAGCCGCTGTTGGACGGAAAGATTCGTTCCTGTTTCGCGATGACCGAGCCCGCGGTTGCCTCGTCGGACGCGACCAACATTCAGTCGAGCATCGTGCGCGACGGCGACAGCTACGTCATAAACGGTCACAAGTGGTGGAGCTCAGGCGCGGGCGATCCACGCTGCAAGATCGCGATCTTCATGGGCAAAACCGACCCGAAGGCCGCCACTCATAAACAACAATCGATGATCCTCGTGCCGATGGATACGCCTGGGATCAGGATCAAGCGAATGCTTACGGTGTTCGGCTACGATCACGCCCCGCACGGTCACGGCGAAGTGACCTTTGAGAATGTCCGCGTGCCGGTTTCGAATTTGTTGCTGGGCGAAGGACGCGGCTTCGAAATAGCTCAGGGAAGATTGGGGCCGGGTCGCATTCATCACTGCATGCGGTTGGTGGGGCTTGCGGAGCGCGCACTTGAAACCATGTGCAAGCGAGTCACATCGCGTGTGGCTTTTGGCAAACGCATATCCGACCAGGGCACGATTCGAGCCGACATCGCCACTTCCCGCATCGAGATCGAACAAGCGCGGCTTCTAACCTTGAAGGCCGCTCATATGATGGACACGGTCGGCAACAAAGCCGCGCGCGCGGAGATCGCGATGATCAAGGTGATCGCGCCAAACATGGCGTTGCGAGTCATCGACCGCGCGATTCAAGCTTGCGGCGGCGGCGGAGTGAGCCAGGAATTCGAACTCGCCGCGGCGTGGGCCGGAGCTCGAACGCTTCGGTTAGCCGACGGCCCCGACGAGGTGCATCGCGAAGCGATAGCCAAGATCGAGTTGAGAAAGTACGAGTAGCGAGCTTTAGACCACGGACAGACTTAGCGGATCATCACGGATCAGAACCGCGCTGATCGTCGAACCCGCGTCCTCCGTGTTCTATTGCTGAACACTTCAGAGGGGAAGATGAAACTCAAAGACAAAGTTGCGGTCGTCACCGGAGGAGCGCACGGCATCGGCAAGGCTCTGTGCGAGCGCTTCGCTCATGAAGGCGCTCGCGTCGTAGTAGCCGACCTCGACACCGAAGCCGCCTCACACCTTGCCAAGCAGATCGGCGGTCTGGCCGTCACCACAAACGTCGCGCGCGAAACGGACATCATCAACCTCGTCCAAAAAGCAAACGACGCGTTTGGAACGATCGACCTGTTTTGCTCGAACGCCGGTATTGGAACTCCGGGCGGGGTCGACGAGCCAAACGAGATCTGGCAGAACATCTGGGAAGTGAACGTGATGTCGCACATTTACGCCGCGCGCGCGGTCGTGCCGCAGATGCTGGCACGCGGCGAAGGCTATCTGCTGAACACGGCTTCCGCAGCCGGTTTGCTGGCTCAGATAGGATCAGCGCCTTACTCGGTGACCAAGCACGCGGCGGTCGCTTATGCCGAGTGGCTCTCAATCACTCACGGCGATCGAGGAATCAGGGTGTCGTGTCTTTGTCCTCAAGGCGTGAACACTGACCTGTTGCGGCGCTCGGCCGGCGGTCCGGGTGAGTTCCTGCGAGCGGGAATGCTCGAACCCGATCAGGTCGCGGACTGCGTGGTGAAAGGGCTGGAAGAAGAGAGATTCTTGATACTGCCGCACCCGGAAGTGGCAGAGTACATGCGCCGCAAAGCCACCGACTACGATCGATGGCTTCGCGGCATGAGAAGACTGCAAGCGAGTTTCAACGCGCCTACTTCTTCGTGAATACCAGTTTGCTCTCTTGAGAGCCTCGCGGACTCTCACTAACCCGATGTACCTTGAGGGTCTTGCCGCCATCCGCGAGCTCCCAGTGCTCGGTCCCGGTTATGGTGATGTCGTTGCCTTGAACGTTCGTCTTGAGCACCGAGTTCAGCTCGAGGATCTTGCCATCACCCTGCCACTTAGCTTTCAAGGCAGCTTTGCCTGGCATGCGTCCAGTCATCTCCATCGAGGTCTCGCTGCCGTCCAGATTATACGTGCTCTTTTGGGACGGAATCGGCTGCTCACCGCCGGAGAAACTCTTTTCTACGGTGAGGGTCTTGGCGTCCTGGCTGACAGCCCACGTCTGATCCACGTTAGCCATTCGGCCTTGCAAGCCTTCGCTCTTTGCTTTGTCGAGCATCCAGGTGCCCGAGAAATCCGTTCCCGCTGCGCTAACCGAACCGACGACAAGAACGCAGAACAGCGCCAGTGCTGCTGAAATTCGCTTCATATCAAACTCTCCTTCTTCGTTTTAGTGGTTGTCTAGAAATCTTCGAGCGCTTCACAGATAACTGCCGATAGAACTTGATGAGTGTTCCGCCGATGGCTGAAACGTGAGTGGCTGGGCTGTGGTTACAACCAAATAATAAAGCGCAGCTTCGAGGTTCGGCGGGGCGCCCCGCTCCCAGTCTAGGAAGGCTTCTTCCAGGCCAGCATCATTCCGTCTCTAACTGTGAGGCAGACGTTTTCGACTCGCGGGTCCGACTGAACAAGCTTGTCGAAAGCGACGATGGCGTGATCGTCGGGGCTTTCAGGAGCAAGCACCCGACCGCTCCATAGTACGTTGTCCGCGACTATCAATCCGCCGGGCCGCACCAGCGGAAAAACCGCCTGGTAATAGTTCGAGTAGTTCCCCTTGTCCGCGTCGATAAAGACCATATCCAGTGGACCGGTAAGCGTCTTGATCGTCTCGAGGGCGGGGCCCATTCTGATTTCGATCTTGTGACCGTTGGGGCTCTCAGCGAAGTAACGGCTCGCGATTGCTTGAGCCTTCGGATCCACGTCGCAGGTGATTATACTTCCGTCTTCCGGAAGTCCTTCGGCCATCATCAACGCGCTGTAGCCGGTGAACATTCCGATCTCGAGAATTCGTTTCGCGCCGGTCAACCGAACGAGCATTTTCAGGAAGCGGCCTTCAATCCGGCCCACCTGCATTTGCGGGCAGTTCATGTCGCGATAAGTCTCTTCGCGCAAGCGAACAAACAATTCCGATTCAGGCTCGGTGTGATCGTGAGCGAATTGCTCGACTGCTTCGTTGATGAATGGTTCCATCTATGGTTCTCCCGTTTGTCGCTCTCAGTTTGTACTCAACTAGTCCGGCTCTTTCACCGAGTCCGGAGTCTCTCTCTTCTTCTCTTCCGCCTTCTCATCTTTCAAAGTCTGCAACAAGTCTTTCCACTCGAACCAGCCCTGTTTTCCGCGAATCCATTTCTCGAACCAGTTGAACTCAGCGACCATCTTCACCAGCTGGTTGCGAGGATCGGGGATGCCGTGTGTTGCGCCGGGATAAACCAGGAACTCGGTCGGCACGCCGAGCTTCTTCAGCGCCATATGAAGCTCTTCGCTTTGAGGACGCGGAACGCGCGGGTCGCCATCGACAACATGAATCAAAGTCGGCGTCTTCGCATTCCTGATGTACTTGAGCGGCGATACGTTCCAGTACTCTTCAAAGTGATCGTAGGGCAATCCGCCGTAGTAGAACTCGCGGTTGCGCTGAATGTCGCTCTGCGCGTACATCGACGTCCAGTTCACCGCTCCGGCGCCCGACGAGATCGCTTTGAAGCGATTGGTGTGAGTGAGGATCCAGTTGGACCAATGCCCGCCGGCGCTCCAGCCCATCGCGCCCATCTTGTCGCCGTCTACTATGCCCTGTGCGATCAGATAGTCGACGCCGGTCATAATGTCGTCGTAGCCGAGCCGGAAATAGTCGCCCGAGATTTCCATGCGGTGCTTCTCGCCGTAGTTGGACGAACCGCGATAATTCGGCAACAGGCACGCGTACCCCGCTCCGGCGTATACGTTCGAGTAGTTGACGTAGCGGGCGTTGAAGTTCAATAGATCCGCGCTCGCCGGACCTCCGTGAATCTGAACGATCAGCGGATAACGTTTCCCTTTTTCGTAGCCGACCGGTTTAACCAGAATCCCTTCAACCATTCGCCCGTCGCTCGACTTCCACTGAACAAGCTCGGTGTCACCCAGCGCTATCTGTTGGATCTGAGGATTTTCGTCGGTGAGTCGCTTCCAACTCGAACGGTTCGCGATCTGATCCAACGACGCCACCGTGTAGATGCCTCCGGGTGTCACCGGGTCCGAGTAGTTGACCGTGATCACTCGGCTGTCGTCGTCCTGATTCGCTAAGAGAACTCCCTTCTCGCGGGTAAGCTGAGTAACTTTCCCAGTCTCGGTTGAAACGGAACAAAGCTGACTCGTCGCGCGAATGCCGGCGTTGAAGTAGATCGTCTTGCCGTCCTTTGACCAGAAACCCGTGGACAGATCATAGTCAAAGTCGGCGCCTAGCTTTTTCCAGGTCCCCCCGGTGATCGGCCGCACATACAGCTTGCGTTCGCGATTATAGGTAAAGTCGTCCGAAGCCGAAAACGCAATCATCGAATCGTCGGATGAAAATGAAAGCGCGCTTTCGTTTATGTCCTTGTTGTTGGTGAGACGCTCGATCTTGCCGGTGGCCGCTTCGATCAAGTAGAGATCCGAGTAGTCGGACGCTTCGGTGATGGTTCGCAGGTACCGGTCCTTGGGCTGGCCTTCAAACCCGATCCACTTCGAGTCGTGCGAGATCACGATTCCGCTGATGCTGTAGTCTTCGCCCGAAGTAAGCCTTACCTCCTTCTTACCATCTAGATCGAACGCCCAGAGGTGAGTCATCGGCGGTTCTTCGTTTCGAATCTTTACGTCGAATTTCTTTTCCTTGCGCTCCTTGTTCGCCTTGTCGAAATTGTCCGGCGAGAGAAAGTAAATCCGCTTGCTGTCGGGCGCGAACCGCCAGGAGGAAACGGGAGTCGCGTGTTTCGTCAATTGGGCGGGAGCGTCAGCTTCGATCTTATCGGTCGGAATAATCCAGATTTGTTGTTCTTCTTCCTTGCCGGCAGAGAAGGCCAGCCATTTGCCGTCGCGGCTGAAGGCGAAGGCGCCAACGCCGTCTTTGGCATCAGTGATCCGGCGAGCTTCGCCGCCGTCGGGCCGCATTAAGTAGAGCTGGTTCTGTGTGGCCGCGGAGGTCGGGGCATCGCGGTTCGACGCGAAGACAAAGAACTTTCCGTCGCGGGACCAACGCGGCGTAATTTCGTTCTTATCTTTGGTGAAGGTCATTTGCCGAGTCGACGACACGCCCGAATCGAGCGATACAAGATAGACGTCGGTGAAACTCTTGGCCGCTTTCCAGTCCGGGACGGATAACGTGTAGAGCATCCACTTCCCATCGGAGCTGATAGCAGCTCCTGCCGACGAGCGCATGCTCATAATGTCCGCGAATGTCATCGGGCGCTTCGAGCCGCTCGTCTGTGCCATTGCAAATAACGCTGTGACAGAGAGGGCGACGATAAACATTAGAGCTCGCTCGCCCAGTAAACATCTTCTCGAGTTCATTCTTCCTCCATAGCGCTCGTGGTTGACCTGGCAGAACTTGGCTACAAAAGATATATCCAATGCGCGCTCGAAACAACTACTCGATGCGTGAAGGGTGCGCGTCACGATTTTGCGGTGGCAACGAGCCCGATTCATCGGGCTGCCTCAGGACAAGTAGGCCAGTCCTTTAAGGCTGGTTTGACGCGCGGCGGGCCAACCACTGCAGCGCGCTTTAGCGAATCTCGCGCGGCCGGCTTTGTTCATTTGCTGAAGCCGGAACGAGAAGCCCGTTGAAACGGGCTCAACGGGGAACCGCCTCGTCGTTAACCAGCGGTAAACCGCTGGCCTATTTGCCTGCGGAAGCCGCGTGAACGCGGCTTGAAGAGTCGAACCGACACCGCCGCTTCCATCTGCAAGATCCTGACGCGCTCCACGCATGTCGGAGGAGTAGCGCAAGCTGCCAGCTTGCGCCGCTCCCCAACTCGCAAGCTGGCAGCTTGCGCTACTCCGACTCAAACGTTGTTCAGTATCTCCAGCGCCGTGCCGCTGAAGATCTGTTGCTTCTCGCGTTCGGGGATTTCCATCGCCTCGATCGACGACACCGAGCGCTCGATCGACCCTAGCATGTGGGGATAGTCGCTCCCCATCACCATATGATCGACGCCAACCAGGTCGCGCGCCAATCTCAAATTGTGAGGACTGAAGGTCACGGTGTCGTAGTAAAGCTTCTTAAGATAAGTGCTCGGCGGCTGATCGATCTTCACACGGCATTCGGCGAAGTCCCGGTAGCCGCTGTCCAGCCGTTCAATCAGGTAAGGCACCGCGCCTCCCATATGACCGATGACCCAGCAAATGTCCGGTAGCTCCGCGAGCATCCCGTCAAAACACATCCGCGCGACCGCCAGCGTCGTGTCAAACGGAAACCCGACCAGCGGACCCAACACGTACTCCTTGAACGGTTCCGAAAATACCGGAATCATCGGATGAAGAAAGATGCAGAGCTTCATCCGATTTGCTTCTTCAAAAAACGGCCGGTAGACCGGAGCCGTCAACGCCCGGCCCTTGATGTTGCTCAGCAGAATCACACCGTTCATTTTCAATTCGTCGATCGCCCGATGAAGCTCGGCCAGCGCAGCGTCGGGCGAGTCCATCGGGATCGAAGCGAAGCCCTTGAAGCGCGTCGGGTGCTGGGAAATCAGTTCCGCATACGCGTCGTTGATGATGCGCGCGACTTCGGGTTGTTGCTTCTCGTCGGCAAAGAAAATGTTCGGAGTCGAAAGCGAGATTACTTCGACGTCGATCCCGACTCGGTCCATGTCTTCGAGACGCTTCCGCGGATCGGTCATCGGCGGCGTGACTCCGAAAAACCTAGCGCCGTGATGAGTGATGATCGTGCGCCCGGTCGGATCCTTGTCGAACGAGAACTCGGACGGAGTGTCGCGAACCAGCTTGAAGAAGACCGCAGGATAGTAGTGAGTGTGAAGATCGAGTTTCATTCTATTGTTCACTACTTCTCATTTCGGCCCTTGAGGAACGTGCTCCCGCAAATACCGCGTTAACAATTCGTACAGGTGACGGGACGTGTTCTTGCCCTCCGAGATCGCGTGTGTGCGATTCGGATAAGCCATCATCGTGAACGGCTTGTTGGCCGCCACCAGGGCATTGATCAGCGCTTCGGTGTTCTGGTAGTGCACGTTGTCATCCCCGGTGCCGTGAACAACAAGCAAGTTGCCCTTCAATTGATCGGCGTAGGTTATCGGCGAGCAGCGCTTGTAGTCTTCGGCGTTCTCCTTCGGCAGACCCATATAGCGTTCCTGATAGATCGTGTCGTAGTACCGCATATCGGTCACCGGCGCGACTGCCATTCCGGTGCCGTACACATCGGGATATCGGAAGATCGCGCTCAAAGTTCCTTCGCCGCCTCCGCTCCAACCCCAGATTGCGACTCTCGATGAGTCAACGTAAGGCCGGCGGCAAATTGCTCGCGCCGCTGCCGCCTGGTCCTGCGAAGACAGCGAGCCGATCTGCCGGTAGATGCTCTTGCGCCAGGCGCGGCCTCGCGGAGCGGGCGTGCCTCGATTGTCGACGCTTGCGACAAGATAGCCCTGTTGAGCGAGCATCTGATGCCAAAGGCTTCGCGGTCCACCCCAGCGATCCAAGACGGTCTGGCTCGCCGGCTCACCGTAGACGTGAAACAAAATCGGATACTTCTTTGACGCATCAAAGTTAGGCGGCTTGATAATCCATCCGTCGAGCTGCACTCCGTCGGCGACCGCGACCTGGAAGAACTCGACCGGCGGCCGCTTCAACTTGCCAAGCCTCTCTTTCAACCCGGCGTTGTCGACCAGCACGCGAGCAGCGGCGTGTTCCGGGAGCCGAACAAGCTCGATACGCGGCGGTGCGGTGAAGGTCGAGTAAGTGTGAAAAGCCCAACCGGCGAGCGGCGCGATGCTGTACGTGTGAGTGCCCGCCTGGCTTGCCGGAGTCACCCGCTCGGGCTTTCCCTGCCCGTCGAGTCTGCTGCGATAGAGATAGCGTTGAGTCGCGTTCTCTGGGGACGCCGCGTAGTAGAGCCACCCGCCGGCTTCGTCCACGCCTTCGACCGCGATGACATCAAAAGCCCCGTTCGTGATCAACTTCTGCGCACCGCCATCGCGGCTAACCAGATAGGCATGACGCCAACCGTCTTGCTCGCTCACCCAGATAAACCGTTTGCCGGATTCGACCCACTCGATGTCATCACCCTGAATATCGACCCAGGCCTCGTCGCGGTCGGTCAGAATGTTCTTCACCTGCCCTGAACGGGCGTCGCCGATAAAGACGCGGTTCGTGTTCTGCAAACGGTTTAGCTGCTGCAGGACCAGCTCAGTCGAGTTAGCCGCCCAGTTCATCCGCGCGATGTAGTTGTTCCGCGGATCGCCGGGTACTTCGAGCCACTTCGTCGCGCCGCCTTCGGCGCTCACAACACCGACCCGTCCGGCTGAGTTGGTCGTGCCAGACTTGGGGTACTGAACCGGTATGACCTTCGAATAGAGTTCATCGGTGTCGTTGATCAGGTAGAAGTCACGGACGCCTTCGGAGTCGAGCTGCCAGTAAGCGATCGACTTGCCGTCGGGGCTCCAGCGCCAGCCATCGCGCAGGTCGAGTTCCTCTTCGTATACCCAGTCGAACGTGCCGTTGATAATCGTACGCGAGCCATCGGAAGTCAGACGTGTGATCTTTCCGTCGACGAGACTCTCAATGTACACGTTGTTATCGCGGACGTAGCCGGCGCGCGTTCCGTCGGGTGAGAACTTGGCAAACATCAACGTCGAAGGCTTCGCGTCGCCGCCAAGCTTGGAGAGCTTGCCGGTGGCGAGTTCGAGCACCCAAAAGTCGCCCCGAGTGTTTTGGCGCCACACTTTTTTCGAGTTGGTGAAGATCAGCAGCTTCTTGCCATCCGCCGCCCACGAGTAGTCTTCGATGTCCAATTGAGCGCGCTGTCCGGGAGGAACCAACCGATCTGCGCCGACAAGGACCGATCGCTTGCCGCTCACTGTTTCGTAGCGGACGATGTCCTTCTTGTCCTTGTTGGTCGCCGACGCTTCGAGCTTCGTGTACCCCGCGCCGCCGTCGATCCATCGGGCTTGCCCGAATGTTTCGGCCGTGAAGTCTTCAGAGCTGAATAGCCGTTCGAGCGTGAGCAACGACGGATCAGATTGCTGTGCAAGCGCGGGGACCACCGCGAGCACGATGATCAGGACAAATCCGACTAGTCGGCGATGGAACATTTTCATTCCTCCAAACAGATACCTTAGAAAAACTCGCGAAGCGAGCGACAGCATATAACCCAGGGCAAGTCGCGCAGCCCTGGGAAGCCGATAGCCAAAGCTCACCGAGCCCGCGAAGCGAGCGATAGCATATAGCCCAGGGCAAGTCCGCGCAGCCCTCGGAAGCCGATAGCCAAAGCTCACCGAGCCCGCGAAGCGGGCGACAGAAGATCGACGTACGATTTCTCCTGTACTGTCGCCCGCTTCGCGGGCTTGCCCATCATCGCTCCACGACGTCCCAGGGCTGCGCGGACTTGCCCTCGGCTATATGCTATCGCCCGCTTCGCGGGCTGAGCACGACGCCGTCGTCCAAATCGGTGAGGCGCCCCACCTTTGTCTTCACCGGACCGGTTTGCCCCACTCTGTTTCTCTTCGCAAGACGGGCTTCAAAATCTTGCCGCCCGGATTGCGCGGCAAGGGCTGAGTCCGAATCGAAACGTACTGAGGAACCTTGAAATCCGCGAGATGTTTGCGCGCAAACGCGATGATCGCGGAAACCTCTGCGTCCTTTCCCGGCGTGGGGACGATCACCGCACCGACCTTCTCGCCCATCACTTCATCGGCCACGCCCATCACCGCAACTTCGAAGACCGCCGGATGGGCGGCAAGCGCGTTCTCCACTTCGACGCAATAAACGTTCTCGCCGCCCCGGCAAATCATGTCCTTCTTGCGATCGACGATTTGCACGAAGCCTTCCTCATCGATGCGAGCCATATCGCCGGTGTGCAGCCAGCCATTTACAAAAGCCTGCTCGGTCGCTTCCGGTTTGTTCCAGTAGCCCTTCACTATGTTTGATCCCCGGATCAACAACTCGCCCGCGCCGGTGTCGGCATCGATCTCGAACAGATCCAGGTCGACCACCGGGGCGCCAAACCCGACGCTTTCCGGCCGCGAGTGCGCAAATTCATGAGGCAGGAAGGTGGAGACCGACGAAGTTTCAGTCAGACCAAAACCGTTGCCGACTCGCGCGTTGGGAAAGGCTTCCATGATTCTCGCTACAAGCTCAGGAGCTATCGGAGCGCCGCCGTAGGTCAGCCATCCGATCGCTGTCGTATCAAACTCGGAGAAGTTCGCCTGATTGATCGCAAGCCAGTAAACCGCCGGAACCGACGTGAGCAGGTTGATCCGCTCGTCGCGCATCGCGTTTAAGAAGGCCTGAACTTCGAAGGCCCGCATTATCACCAGCGCGTCGCCGTTTTCGACCGTGGGCAAAAGCTGGCTGTTGCACCCGGTCACGTGAAATAGCGGAACCGAAACAAGGTTGCGAATGCTGCCGTCAGTCGGAAGCTTGACGACGCGGCGGCAGCTCTCGGTGTTCGAGAGAAAATTCTCGTGCGTGGTCATCGCGCCTTTGGGAAAACCGGTCGTCCCGCTTGTGTAGAAGATCGCGGCAACGTCGGACGGTTGGAGGTCTTCAACAGCCGAAGGCTGACCGTCGGGAAGTGGCTCACCAGGAAGAAACACGAAGCTCGAGCCGGAGTCGGTCACGACGTATTCGACTTCGGATTCGCTGAATCGGGTGTTTACCGGGACCGCTATCGCGCCAGCCATCTGCGCGCCGAAGAACGCGAGACACCAGTCCAATCCGTTGCCAAGTCGAATCGCGACCCGATCGCCTCGTTTGATCCCCGACGCCTTCAAGCCGCCGGCGACGCGAGCCGAGCGGTCCCAGAGCTCCCGATAATTGACTCGCTCGCCGCCAAGCTCGACGATCGCTTCGTGCTCAGGGCTTGCGTCGGCGGTCGCTCGAAGCATTGCAACAAGCGAATCGGGCCGGCCCGTGTAGTGAGCCACGCCATTCGCATCTCGCACGATCCCGCTGTAATCAAACGGTCGGATCATCAATAAGCTCCTTGCCTTTCAAATATCTTTCGCGGGTTGTCCACGAGCATTGTGCGAATGTGCTCGTCGGTCACGCCTCGCTCCTTCAGAGCCGGAATCACATCGTTGAGTATGTGGAGGAAGTTCCAATTGGGCGTCATCACGGGAAGCGCAGCTTCGGGCAACCAGTCGTTAAAGCAGGCCGCATCGTGCGAAAGCAACATCTTGTCGGCGTGACCGAGGTGGCAAAGCGTGGCTACGGTGTTGACGCGATCCTCGAACGGCAACAGCACGTCGATGCCGAAGCGGTCCATCCCGATGTATGATCCCGCAGCCATCAACTCTTTGAGATAGCCGATGTCAGTCGTGTCACCCGAATGGCCGATGATCACTCGCGAAAGGTCTACGCCTTCGTCGCTGAAAATGCGCTGCTGTTCAAGCCCCCGACGGGTGTGAGCGTGGGTGTGAGTCGAGATCGGCACACCGGTTCGGCGATGGGCCTGAGCCACCGCGCGAAGTACGCGCTCTACTCCAGGCGTGACACCCGGTTCGTCCGTCGCGCACTTGAGGATAGCCGCCTTGACTCCGGTGTCGGCGATCCCTTCCTGGATGTCTTTCACAAACATGTCGGTCATCAGTTCGGGTCCGCCGAGCGTGGTACCCGGCCCTTGAAAGTGAAAAAACATCGGCACGTCGTTGTAGGTGTACACCCCGGTTGCAACTACGATGTTCAATCCCGTTTCGGCGGCGACGCGTTTTATGCGCGGGATGTAGCGACCCAGCCCGATGACGGTCAGGTCTACGATTGTGTCGACGCCCCGCGCTTTCAACTCGTTGAGCCGAGCGATTGCGTCGGCCACTCGTTTGTCTTCGTTGCCCCACGTCGCGGGAAAGTTCTGCAGCATCTCAGTTGACAGCACAAACACGTGCTCGTGCATCAACGTGACGCCTAGCCCGGCGCTCTCGATCGCACCCTTTACCGTCTCTACCTTGGCCATGCTTATTCCTCGCCTATGTCTTCATTCCAAACTTCGGGATGCTTTTGGATGTATTCCCCGAGCAGCCTGATGCATTCCTCCGAA
This sequence comes from Blastocatellia bacterium, assembly GCA_035558335.1. Taxonomy (GTDB): domain Bacteria; phylum Acidobacteriota; class Blastocatellia; order UBA7656; family UBA7656; genus Onstottus_B. The sequence goes on from DATMCM010000620.1 coordinate 30,914, forward strand.
TTGAGGTCGATGACTTCGACCCCGCTCTCTTGCAGCCACTCGATCCCGCCTTTGAAAGTAACCGATTCGCCGACCACGACCGTTCCGATGTTGAACTGGCGCACAAGGCCGCTGCAATACCAGCATGGCGCGAGCGTGGTGACCATGATCGTGCCGCGGTAGCTGCGTTGTCGTCCGGCCTTTCGGAACGCATCAGTCTCGCCGTGTATCGATGGGTCGTTCTCCTGGACGCGGCGGTTGTGACCGCTCCCGAGAAGATTCCCTCGCGAGTCGAACAGCGCTGCCCCGATTGGAATACCGCCTTCGGCTAATCCCTCGCGAGCCTCTTCGATGGCTACTCGCAAAAGGGCGTTGTAGTCGATTGCCTGTTCCACGACTCGGCTCCACAAAGATGAGGTTGCTCTAGTTTTCTTCAATTGCGGGAAGTCAGACATACTAATACCCGGTTGGATGCGCGGCAAGCTGAGCGTCGCGCGCTACTGATGTTACTGATCAACTCGGAAGTTTTATCTGCGCGGCCATTTTGATTTGGATCGTCTCCTCGCCGCCTTTATGATGAATACTCGATGGAACAACGAGAAACCATCAAACCCGATTTATCATCGTTAAGAATCCACCGCGACGACGACGAGTCAGGCGGGCGGCGAGGCTTGCGTGTAGTGTTGCTCGGAACATTGTTGATCGTGATCGCCGGAGGCGTGCTGGTCGGCTATCGAATGTGGGGCGCGGCGACCACGCCCGAAGTCGAAGTCGCGCGAGCAACCATCGATTCTTCAAGTGCCGGAGTCGAGATACTGACCGCAACCGGCTACGTGGTCGCAGATCGCAAAGCCGCGGTCAGCCCCAAGATTTCCGGACGACTGGAATACCTGGGCGTAGATACCGGCAGCCGCGTCAAACCGGGCCAGATCATCGCCCGGCTGGAACATCACGATCTCGACGCCCAGCTCGAAGACGCGCGGGGAAATCTCGCGAACCTTGAAGCAGCGGGCGCTCAGGCAGAAGCTGAACTGGCACAGGCCCGCGCGAATTTAGCTCAAGCTCAAGCGAATCAGCGCAAGAGCGGGCTCGAGCTTGGCCGCCGGACCAAACTCGTCGAGGACGGTGTGACTTCGAAGGCCGATCTCGACAACGCTACCGCGCAAGCTCGCGTCGACGAGCAGCAAGTCAAAGCTTCGGAAGCCGCGATTCGGGCCGCCCAATCGAAAATCGATTCGATGACAGCTCAAGCTCGGTCCTCGCGCGCTCGCATTCTGTGGGCGGAGGCTCAAATCGAATATAGCAACATTCGTAGTCCGTTCGAAGGACTGGTCATTTCGAAAGACGCCGAAGTGGGCGAAACCGTCGCGCCTGGGATCTTCGGCGGCTCAAATACTCGCGGCTCGGTTGTCACTATCGTCGATCCAAACTCACTTGAAGTGGAAGCGGACATAAACGAGTCAAGCATAGGAAAGATCACACCGGGCTTGCAGGCTGAGATCACACTCGACGCGCTCGGCAGCTTGAAGCTCCCGGGCGAGACTCGCAAGGTGGTTCCCACCGCTGATCGCCAAAAGGCTACGGTAAAGGTCAAGGTCAAATTCAAGGAGATCGATCCGCGAATCCTTCCGGACATGAGCGCGAAGGTTACATTTCTTCAAAAGTCGGGGAGCGCGCAGAATGACCAGGCTTCGAGAGTGACCGTTCCGAAAGCGGCTGTAGTTCAGAGAGACGGAAAGTCCGTCGTGCTGGTTCTGACAAATGATCGCGTGGTGCAGCAAGCGGTGACCGTTGGAGGCGACTTGGGCGATCGAGTCGAGATCAAGCAAGGGCTTGCGGGCGGCGAATCGGTTATCGTGCGAGGCGGTGAGAACCTGGCGGACGGCTCGCGCGTAAGACTGAAAACGGGGAGCTAAAAACTGGGGCTAAACACAAAGACACAAAGAACACGGAGGAAGAACGTGGTCAGAACCTGATCGACGGACCCGCAGAAAACTGGAAACGAGGAGTTTAGGCATAGAAGGCTTTGGCCCTGATCGACAATAGCAAGCCATCTTTGTGAACTTTGTGCCTTTGTGTTTAAGTCCCGTCGCTCTTAGCCCAATGGAGACGTTCGAATGGCAGAACCGCTGATCAACATCGTTCAAGTAACCAAACACTACCGTCGCGAAGCCATCGACATCCCGGTGCTTGACAACATCGATCTCGAAATCGCCCGCGGCGAATTCCTCGCGTTGATGGGTCCGTCGGGATCGGGCAAAACCACGCTGCTCAATCTGATCGCCGGCATCGACAAGCCCAACTCCGGACGCGTCGTTGTCGACGGCAAAGATATCTCCAAACTCGATGAACGGCAGCTAGCCAGGTGGCGAGCGCGTCACGTGGGATTTATCTTCCAGCTCTACAACCTGATCCCGGTTCTGAGTGCCTTCGAAAACGTTGAGCTTCCGCTTCTTCTCACCAACCTCTCGAAGCAGAAACGCCGGGACCACGTAATGACGGCATTGTCGGTCGTTGGACTTGAAGACCGCGTCGGTCATTACCCGCGGCAGCTTTCCGGCGGACAGGAGCAGCGTGTTGCCATCGCTCGAGCCATCGTCACCGACCCGTCTCTGTTGGTTGCCGATGAGCCGACCGGCGATCTCGACGCGAAGTCCGCGGATGAAATACTCGATCTGTTGAAGCGGCTCAACGATGAGTTTCACAAGACGATCATCATGGTGACCACGACCCGCGCGCTGCGAGCCACGCGCACTCCGTGGTTCATCTCGAGAAGGGGGTGCTCAGCAAGTCGGGAGGCGTTTATGAAGTTCCTGCGGCTCATAACTAGAAACGTCGCGCGCAACAAGCGGCGCACGCTTCTAACAATCATCAGCGTGTCGGTATCGGTTTTCCTGCTTGCAACCATGCAGGCCGTGATCAGTGCGCTCAGCTCCATCTCGGAGCTGACCGGCGGCGAGTACCGCGTCATCGTAAGACGCAACACCTCACTTGCAGACGCGATGCCCGAGGCGTACCGCCAGAAGATCGAGCAGATTCCCGGCGTAGTCGAGACGTCGCCCGCGAACTGGTTCGGCGGAATCTATAAAGAAGACAAGCCGCAATATATGTTCGCGCAGTTCTATGTTGACCCTAAGACGATCTTCGACGTGGAGTCCGAGTACGAGCTTTCGCCCGAAGAGAAAGCGGCGTTTCAGCGAGAGCGTACGGCGGCAGTCGTGTCGAAGAAGTTGGCCGACAAATACGGCTGGAAGCTTGGCGACGTAATCGAGTTGAAGGGCACGATCTATCAGGTGAACCCAAGCCTGACTCTCCGGGGAATTTACACCGGTCCTCAGGATGCAGGACTGTTCTTTCATCGCGAGTACGTCGAGGAAGCTCTCGGGAGGCCAGGGCTGGTTGGAACATATCGCGTGCGCCTCGATTCGCCGGACAGCGCACCGCGGGTGATGGAAGAGATAGACCGAATGTTTGCGAACTCGGTTGCGCCTACCAAGACGGAAACCGAAGCGGCGTTCGCGGCCAGTTTTGTTTCGATGCTCGGGAACGTCAAGGGCTTGATCACCGGGGTCGGTCTCGTCGTAGTTTTTACGATTGTGTTGATCGCGGCAAACACAATGGCAATGTCGGCGCGCGAGCGCTTCACCGAGATCGCGGTAATGAAGGCGCTCGGGTTCAGACCGGGTGTCGTTATGGCGCTTGTGTTGTCCGAATCAGTGTTGATCGCGTTGGTTGGAGGAGTGCTCGCGGTGATTGCTGCGAAGGTGATTTATCAGTTCGTAGGTATGGGCGAGCTGTTGGCCATATTCCTGCAGAACTTCAAAATCACCGGCGGGACGATTGCCATTGCGCTGGGCGTCTCGGCGTTGATCGGGTTGGTAAGCGGCGGGATTCCGGCCTTCAACGCGGCCCGGATAAGCATCGTCGATGGACTGAGAAGGGTGGCGTGAGAATTAGGTTCAAGGTTTTGGGTTCGGAGTTCAGGGTTCCGGAAGCCCAACCCGGAGCCACGAACCCAGAACCATGAACGCTGAACTCGGAACTCTTATGGCAATTCCACTCAAATACAATCTTCGCAACCTGGTGGTCAGGCGCGTCAACACGCTTATGACCATCGGGACGATCGCGCTGGTAGTCGCCGTGTTCGTAGCGCTGATGGCGCTTGCTAACGGTCTCAACAACGCGCTGATCACGACCGGCGCACCCGAAAACATCATCGTCCTTCGCGACGGCGCGCAGGTCGAAAATCAGAGCTTCGTGAGCAAGGAAGCCTTCCAGATAATTCAATCGCTTCCCGGAATCGCGCGCGACTCGCAGGGTAAACCCCTTGCATCCGCTGAGATTGCCGTCATTGTAAACCTCCCGAAGCGCGAGAGCGGAGAGTCGTCGAACGTCACTCTCCGCGGAGTATCTGAAACCGGGCTCACAATGCGGCCACAGATAAGGATCGTCGAGGGGAGGATGTTTCACCCGGAGGTCGGTGAAGCGATCGTGAGCCGCAAGATAGCCGATCGCTTCAGCGGTGCCGGGCCCGGGCAAACACTTCAACTTGGGCGGCGCGGCTTGACCATCGTTGGAGTCTTCGATGCCGGCGGCACCGGCTTCGACTCGGAGATTTGGTCCCACGTCACAGACGTTGCTGATGCTTTCGACCGAAGCGGCTATTCCTCGGTGCTGCTGCGCGCAGAAAGCGTCGCGACCCGCGATCAGCTTGCGAATCGTATCGCGGCGGAACAGCGACTGAAGCTGGAGGCAAAACCCGAGAGGACGTACTACCAGGAGCAGACCGGGACCAGCGCGCCTATCAAGGGTCTGGGGATTTTCGTTGCGATCATACTCGGGATTGG
>DATMCM010000621.1:0-2939 GCA_035558335.1 Blastocatellia bacterium
AGGTTCTCACGCATTGAGGTCAAGTGGGTTTCGTTGGCGAGCTCTTCGCCCGTGCGGCGGTTCTCTTCTCTCAACGCGCGAGCTCGTTCCGCTGAACCATTAGCCTCGGCAAGTTGCTGCCTGATCAAATCGCGTTGTGCTCCAAGCGCGACCAGCTGGCGACCTGCGTTCTCCGCCGCTACGAGCTCGCCGCGCTCTCGCATCATCCGCTCTCGCTCGGTCACCCCGACCATCTTCAGTTGAATCTCGGCAAGTTCCTTTTCGAGCAGCTTAGCCGAGGCGCGTGTCTGCACTTCCAGCTCGTTGAGCCTCGCGATTTCGCCGCGAGTGACCGCGCGAACTTCTTTGTCGGGACTGCTGGCGCGCTCGATCAAGTCGTCGAGATAAGAATTAATCAGGCGTTTGGTTCGTTGCCACATCGATAGACTTTGGGCGTCCCTTCTACATCTTTTTCCAGTTGATCGAATTCTCCCCAAACCTCTTATCGAAAGCGGGAGGCTTGGTTGTCTCTTGCTGAACAGCAGGTTTGGTTGAGTCTTGTTGAATCGGAGGTCTGGGATCCTGTTGGATCGGACGCGGTGTGGAACCTGCCTGACCGATGACCGGCAGCGTTATCGGTTTTACAAACTTCACCCGGAAGACGGCTCCGGGATTTACCTGCACTTCCCCGCCCTTGGTCATGAACAGACCGGCGAGCAATCCGCCTCCTAAAGCAGCCGCGCCAGCCGCACCGGGGCCTCCCGAAAGAAGGACAACGCCGGCGCCCGCTCCGCCAATTCCGCCTCCGCGAAGCACGTTATCAACGGTTGCGTCGGCTCGATGCCCGCCGCTGACCTTGCCTTCATCGTTTGCCTTTAGTTTTTCGTTCTTGTCCCAATCATCGATCGCGGTGAGAATTACCGAAACCGGTTCTTCACCCCAAGGCATCGCAAGCCTCTCGATCGCTACAGAGATGGTTGCGGCCTTTTGCCCCCGTTTCGCTGGCGATACCTGTGTGACCCGCCCGTGGAACTCGGTCCCGCGCGGAATAACAAGTTGGCCGTCTACGTACACGGGTTCATCAAGTACTACAGACAGCGGATCGCCGACTTCACTCAGCTTGGAGCTGAGACGAGTCTGCAGGATGACTTTAGCTTTCGTTTCGGGTTCGATTGTTGCTTCGCGCGCCGCCTGCGCCCTCGCAAACGCAGGTGCAAGCGCAATGAGAGCGCAAGCGGAAAGCATGCGTTGAAGTTTTGACATTGGTACCTCCCGGGCTGGCCGCTGGTCGTCGTCAGCCCTGATGTTAGTTGAGGCCCACAGTGCGGTCAAGAAGAACCGGGCTCAGGCTTGATCCGACCGGGGTAATCGACAGCGCGGGTGGCTCATCGTCTCGTAGCCCGAGCATCAGCAAGGAAACAAATGAGCGCGTGGTGACCAGTCAGCCGCTGCTGATGCTCGAGCTACCGACACGAGTCACCATCTAATATCTGGAGCCAGTTCCGCTTCTTCACTCGCCAATCGCCTGGTCAATAATTGAAGCAAGTCGATGGGCTTGCTCTTTGATCTTCGTCTCGTCTTTGCCTTCGATCATCACTCGCGCCAGGTTCTCGGTACCCGAATAACGAACCAGCAGGCGGCCTCCGCCTCTTAACTCCGTAGTCAATCGATCCATCTCAGCCTTCACATCGGCAATCGATTCGAGATCGGGTTTGGTTCTGACGCGCACGTTGACAAGCAGCTGCGGATAGCGAGTCATCTGCCTCCCCAGCTGACCCAGCGTTCGTCCTGACTCGCACACTGCGCGAAGCAACTCGATCGCAGTGATCAGCCCGTCTCCCGCGAGCGAGATCTCCGGGAAGATGATGTGTCCTGACTGTTCGCCTCCGAGACGAGCGCCGCGCGCCAGCAGCTCTTCAAGCACGTACCGATCACCCACCTGCGCCCGGGCAAGCTCAATGCCTCGCTCACGAAGGGCAAGCTCAAGCCCTATGTTGCTCATCACCGTCGCGACGACCACATCTCCGGTTAGCCGCCCGTGAGCGCGTAACAAATCGGCGAGTATCAGCAGCGCAACGTCTCCGTCCGCAATGCGACCGGTCGCATCGACGAACAGCGCCCGGTCGGCGTCGCCGTCAAATGCAATTCCCAGATCGAGCTTGCGACTGACGACCTCGGCTTGAAGCCGTTCGAGGTGCAATGATCCGCAGCCCTCGTTGATATTCCTGCCATTCGGCTCGTCAGAGAAGACCTGGAGCTGAGCGCCAAGCCGCCGAAAAACATCCGGAGCTATCCGGAACGCGGCACCGTTAGCGCAGTCAATTGCGATCTTCATGCCCCCTAGGCTTAAGCCGCGGCCAACTTCTTGAGTGAGGTAGTCGATGTAACGCTCGCGATGCCGGTCTTCTTTAGCGATCTGGCGGGGCTCATCACTCCCCAATTTCGTTTGATCAACGTTCGTCTCCGTCCCGCTCGTTGAATCCCGCAAATCCGCTTCTATCCGACGCTCCATCTCGTCGCCCAGTTTTTTTCCCGAAGGCGAGAAGACCTTGATGCCATTGTCGCGAAACGGATTGTGTGAAGCCGATATCACCACACCGGCGTCGAAGGGCGTAACTCGCGTGATGTAGGCGACTCCCGGCGTAGTTATCACTCCTGCGGATTGGATGTCCGCTCCAGCCGCCCTTGCGCCACGCATCAGCGCGCTCTCGATCAGCGGGCCCGACTCACGGGTGTCGCGGCCAACGAGGATGCGCGGCTCGCGACCAAGCTCCGCGGCGAGATTTGAAACCAATGAACGCCCGAACCTCACAACGGTGAAATCATCAAGCGGGAACTCACCAGCGACACCTCTGATACCATCCGTTCCAAACAGCCTTTGCTCATCAGTTTGCGGCACTACGGATCACTCCTTGCGGGAAAGGTCGTCGCAACAAAACGACATGCTTCGTGTTAAGCCA
>DATMCM010000622.1:0-5361 GCA_035558335.1 Blastocatellia bacterium
GTCCTCCGTAATAGCCGAGTCCGCGGAACCGTTCGCGGATTGCTGATTCCCCGGGGCAGGGGTCGATCGCGAGGACGCTCGATTCCAACCGAGCCGCTCACGAGCTTCGAACGCAAGCGCGAGCGCGAAGAAGAGTGACCACGGAAAAAAATCACCGGCGATTACGCCAATATAGAACAGCGGACTCCGGCTTGGACCCCACGCCCGCTCCGCGTAGCGCGAAAGATTGTCTTTCAGCAAGAAGGTCTGGATGTAACCCCAACCGTGTTGCGCATAGACCGCAAGGTACCAGGGGAGGACGATCAGCGCGATGATCGCTACACCCGCCGGCAACATCAACGTGCGAATCTCGTTTAGCCTCTTGTGAACTGCGAGGTAAAAAAACAAAGAGATCGCGGGCAAGAGCACTGCTACCGGTCCTTTTGTAAGAATGCCCAGGGCGATGGAAACGTACATTGCGATCAGGTAGAAGCGCCGCCGATTTGGCTGCCTCTCGGCAAGCGTAAACATCAGCAGCGCCAACGCCATGAACATGGCAAGATACACATCTATCATTATTCGCCGAGAGAACATCAGGAACCGCGGTGAAGCTGCGAGCCCGATCGCGGCTAGCAATCCCGCTTCTTGCGAAAACACGCAGCGACCAAGCCCGTAGGCCGTCGCGATCAATACTACAGCTGCGAACGCGATCGCCAGCCGCTCGACTGATTCGGAAACGCCGAACACTTTGTAGAGTGAGGCGACGATCCAGTAGCAGAGCGGCGGCTTGTTGAATCGGGGTTGGTAGTTGAAAGTCGGGTTGATGTAGTCCCCGGACTCGATCATCTCACGCGGCGTCTCCGCATAGAAGGCTTCGTTCGAGTCCCAAAGCGACGATGCTCCGAGCCGTAGAAAGTAGGGCACGGCTGCAAGCGTGAGGATTACGATCAGGACAAAGCGCCTGCCAGAAAATAAGCTTTGCATGGGCGAGTGAAGGTAAGTATCACAGCCAGTGGCAACGAGCAAGCACGGCTTGACGAGGGATAGTCGCGACCGACGTTGATATTAACTACCGCGTTATTGATCGGTGAGTGTGATTACGGTGGGCTGCCCGCTGCGCATCACTTTGAGGCTGATCTCTCCGCGTTGTACCGAAAGCAGATCTCGCAGTCGCTTAATGCTCATTATCATTCGGTCCTCAGAGCTTACGATGACGTCTCCGGCGCGTATTCCGGCCCGGTCGGCCGCGCTGTCCTTGATCACGCTCGAGATCAGAATGCCGCCGAAGGTTCCGAACCTCGCTACCGCAAGCTGCGATGTCAGCTCGCGGGCCTTGAAACCGGCTTTGAAGCTGACGTCTTCTATCTGGGGCTTGACGATTGCGCCTTCGGAGTTGAACAACGAAGGGTCATAAGGGAAACCGGGTTGTTTCTTCGCCGCTTCGGCTGCGCTGGCCATCAGCGCCCGCTCCACGTCCATGAGCTGTCGCATCTCGATATCCAACTCTTTGAGCGCTTCGTCCCTCTCGCGCGAATGCTCGTTCTTTAGACGGGCCTTGTATTCGGCCTGGAGTTGGGCGAGACGCTTTTCGACTTCCTCGCGCTGTGAAAGCACCGGATCGGAAGACTGGTCAATGGGCCAACCAGAGATGGTGAGATTGGAATCGGGGCGCGCGCCAAGCACAACGCTGACACTCAACGCTTGACGGTTTCGAACGGCAGTCAGCGTGATCTTTTGGCCCGCGGGCGATCCGGATAACATAGCTTTGAGGTCGGGAACTCCGACTACGTCCCAACCATCCACTCCTACGATTACATCATTTGGGCTGATGCCGCTGGCAGCTGCCGGGCTCTCCGGCAGCACTTCGCGCACGACGACGCCAGTTTTGCGTTCCATGCCAAGCGCGCGCATCTCGTTCTCTGATAGCTGAGCCGCGCTCACACCTGTCGCCCCTAACCATCCGGCCGGAACGTTGTCCTTCCGCTCGATAACTCGCCTGGCAATGGTATCGCGGATAAACTCGACTGGGAAAAGGTAGGCCCGGCCGAAACCGGCCCACTGTGCAATCCCTATTACCCGGTTGTCCAGCGTCTGCACAACGCTGCTGTCACTGCGAGACATAAAGCTGTCGGACAACAACGTAAGCGCTCCGCGTGCTTTGGAGTAAGGACTGTTGCTGGCCCAGATATTTCCCTGTGCAAGCTTGAGCGTCGGCCACAGAAGGAGATTGCCATCGGGGGAGGCAGCTCTCTGCAAGACATCACTGCTGACAATGTTGACTGCCATTCCGTTCTTGACCGACGCGGGAGCTACGATGGCCTGCGATCCAGCGCCCAGTCCCGCAACCTCGAGCACAGCAAATCCCGTCGCACAGTCAACACCGATCAAGCGCGCCGGCAGGTTGGCACCGGCCGCGGTGGTCACGGAAATCTTCGGATCCTTGTCCTGAAGGTCGAGATTGGTAAGTCGGGTTACAACGTGCCCGGCGTTATCGACGACGAGACCGGTAGCGATGTTATAGACATACGCCGGGGCGGAAGGAGTTACGCCGACTCTCACATTCTGTTGCTCGCGCATTCGCGCGACCATCTTCTGAAGGTCAAGAGTGTGGACGACCGAGACGACGCTCGGATTGCCGCCCTGGACCACTGGCATTTGGGGTTGCTGCTGGGCATGCACACCTAGTGCGGTCAGAAGCACTATCAAACTCGATGCAACGCTTCTACTCATCAGATTCCTGCTGCAGTCTGCTTTGCCTGGTATCGAAACATCAGGCGGTTCCATGGAACCGCGCCGGACAGCCTTTAGAATGAAGTTCCAATCGTGTGTGGTGCCCGGCGGCTGGCGCCAGCGCTCGCAAAAACAAGCGATTGGGCGCCTACGCTTACCATCGGCAGCGAAACCTCGCCTTCACCGTTTGGCCCTCGCACCAGCATCACCCCAGTGTCTTCGTGCAAGTAGTTCTCGCCCGGCAATTCCAACGGGACTCCCGTGCCAGCGACTCTTGCCGGACCGCGATTCCCTCTCGAAAACTGCGGCGCCGGGTAGTGGCTTGCGACTGTTATTACCGGTCCTCTGCCATCGGAGATGCCGCCGGCAGGCTCAGCAGCCACTGGCACCGGGGGCTCTTTCACCGACACATATGTCTCCGGTGCTGATTGCGGCTGCTCTCCCGAAAACAGCCCAGCTTGCTGCGCGGCAACGACCATTATGATGAGCGCCGCAGTCGCCGCACCGAGTCTCAGATATCCCGCCGAACTCAGCCAACCAAATGCGAAGCGCCGCTTCGACTCTTCAAGCTTCGCCTTCAGCACTGCGTCAAAATTCATTGGCACGCTGACGCGAGTCCCCGAGGCGAGAAGACTTCTAAGCCGCGCGCGTTCGTCTGCAAAGCTTTCGCAGCTCACGCAAGCCGCCACGTGGTTCGAAGCCTCAAACGAAAGGGCGTCGGGGCGGTCCGCCTCGTCTATTAATCTTTTGGTCTGGCTGCAACCAATCATTGTGTTCATCTCCAAACTCCACAATTCGTTCAAATGTACGCGGTCAGCTTCTCCCTAAGGAGATTGCGAGCGCGGTTTATCCGTGATTTGACTGTGCCTTCCGAAAGCTTTAGCACCTCGGCAATTCGGTCGTAACTCAACCCTTCAACGTCTCGCAGTACAATTGCGGCGCGGTACTTCTCGGGGAGCGATGTGATCGCTCGCGAGACTGCCCTCCGCCTTTCATCTCCGATCAACACTTCGTCCTGAAGCGCATTCGAGTCCGGCGGATCGATTTCGACCGGTTCGCCGTCGTCATTCGTATAAGGCGAGAACAGCGAGACAAACCTGCGACGCTTTCGCTTGCGCAGCTCGCTGATCGCAAGGTTGGTGGCGATGCGATAGATGTATGTTGAAAAGCTGTAGTTCGCCTGGTAGCGAGATGCGCTGGTGTAGATTCTGATAAAGGTCTCCTGCGTCAACTCAACGGACCTCTCATAGTCATCGATCATCCTATAGACAAAATTGGTGATGGGATTGCGGTACCGGCGCACGATCTCTCCAAACGCGGCTTCGTCTCCGTCGCGTATGGCCGCGAGCAACTCGTGGTCATTTGCTGCTTCAACCGACCGGCTGCCCTCTAGTCCTATCGCTTGCGCCTGATGAGTGACTGCTGCCATTCGGCCCGTGTCTTCCTCGCTGTGTTACTTCTGCATATTATACCCAAATCAAACACGTCCCAGTAAGCCCAAAGTTCCGAAAGTTGAACCTTTTGACGGGACTCGCTGCCCGTTAACTCGCTCCCACTGCGTCCTTTGGAGCGTTGGTTGACAAAGGAGTCCTGTCCTATATAATGAATATCTTTTGCGCTGAGCGGATTTCGTGATTGATTAGGGTAGCGAGCTGGGTTAGGCCGCCTTTTGTCTTTCAAGACCGGCAAGTCCTGCACCTTGCGAAAGCTCTGGGATGAACATCAACGTTGCTCAGGTAAGTGAGGATGAGGGACTCACCATCCACCATCTCTATCCGGAAGGGGAACCGGCACTTAGAGGTCACGACAATCGCCTGATCGGAAGATCAAAATTGAATCTGGAGGCGGCGCTCGAGGGTGAGAAGGTACAACTTGTCGGTATGGTCAGCGCGTCCGTCTCCTTTGATTGCGACCGATGCTTAAAGCCTCTCACGATCCCCGTAGAGCAGAAGTTCGATCTCACTTATGTTCCTCCCGCCGGAATTGAAGAGGAGAAAGAACTGGGCGATGACGATCTGCTGGTGGCGTTCTATACCGATCAAGTCATCGACGTAGACGACCTGGTTCGCGAGCAGATCGAGCTCGCGTTGCCGATGTCACGGATTTGCAGCAAGGGTTGTCGGGGGTTATGCCCGCAGTGCGGCGCCAACCTGAATGAAGGGGATTGCGCCTGCGTGCCCGCCGAACCGGATCCGAGATGGGCGGCACTCCGCGAGTTGAAAGCTTAGTGGTTTAGTTGATAAGTTTAGGAGTACATAATGCCAAATCCAAAGAGGAAACATTCGAAGTCTCGCACCGGCAAACGAAGAGCACACGATCACCTGAGTGTGACGCCAGTCGGGAATTGTCCAAACTGCGGCGAGCCCCGGCCTTCACACCGCGTTTGCCCGAAGTGCGGCTTCTATCGTGGACGCATCGCCATCGTGATGAAGGAAGAAGAGTAGGCCGTTTTGGGATTTTGGATTTTAGATTTTGGATTGGCAACCAATGTCTCACCGGACCTCCAATCTTCTTTCTGAGAGTTCAGACCCACTTTTAGAGTTCGACGACTATGCTCAAGATCGCCGTTGACGCAATGGGTGGCGACTACGCTCCAACAAACGAAGTTGAAGGGGCAGTAGAAGCCGCGCGCGATCTCGGGGTCGGAGTATT
>DATMCM010000623.1:0-3126 GCA_035558335.1 Blastocatellia bacterium
CCGGGAGAGCTCCGGTCGTCGATCCGGTTCTTGGCGACGATTTTCACCAGCTCATGAGCTTTGCCGACAAGTATCGGACGATGCGCGTGCGCGCCAACGCCGATACGCCCGATGATGCTGGAGTAGCGCGCGGCTTTGGCGCTGAAGGAATCGGCCTTTGCCGCACTGAACACATGTTCTTCGAAGGCGATCGCATCGACCTCGTGCGGCAGATGATTCTTGGCTCGCTGGACTACAAGAAGATCGAACGCGAGATTGGGCGAGTCGAAGAAGAGGCGCGCCGTACCGGCTCGCACGAGAAGCGGGCGGAACTTGCAAGACAGCGTCGAGCGCTAAAGCACGAAATTGAGGAGTCGAAGCATATGTATATCGGCGGCCTTGATCAACTGCTCAAGCTTCAACGCAAGGACTTCGAGGGCATCTTCCGCGCGATGGACGGACTGCCGGTGACGATCCGCACGCTCGACCCGCCGCTGCACGAGTTCCTCCCGCACAACGAAGAAGATACCAAAACCCTCGCTCGAAAACTCGGGGTCAAAGCCAAGCATCTCTGGTCGAGCGTTCAAACGCTGCACGAAGCCAACCCGATGCTCGGGCATCGCGGGTGCCGGCTCGGAGTTGTGTTCCCGGAGATCACCGAGATGCAGGCGCGCGCGATCTTTGAAGCTGCCGCGCGCGTTCAGAAAAAGGGCGTGAAGGTGCTTCCCGAAATCATGATCCCGCTGGTGAGTATGGTCAGCGAGTTGAAGCTACAGGCCGACGTTGTCCGCCGCGTTGCCGAAGAGGTGATGAAAGAGACGAAGCAAAAGATCGAGTATCTGGTAGGCACGATGATCGAGCTTCCGCGCGCAGCGCTCACGGCAGGGAAGATCGCGGAAGTTGCGGAGTTCTTCTCATTCGGAACCAATGATCTAACTCAGACGACGTTCGGAATATCGCGGGACGACTCAGGGAAGTTTCTTCCGTTCTACTTAGAGCATCAGATCTTGCAGAACGATCCATTCCAGGTATTGGACCAGGAAGGCGTCGGTGAGCTTGTAAAGATGGGCACCGAGCGAGGCCGCGCAGCTCGCGCTGATCTTAAGGTAGGCATCTGCGGCGAGCACGGCGGGGAACCAGCTTCGGTTGGGTTCTGTCATCGCATAGGGTTGAGCTACGTTTCGTGTTCGCCCTATCGAGTGCCGATCGCGCGGTTGGCTGCGGCTCAAGCGGCTTTGGGGAGTGAGCAGTCGATCTCGCACACGGCGTAGGAACGCGCGTGCCGAGCAGCGGTCGCCAAGAAAGTTGATGCGTGATCACGGATAATCCCAACGCCGGATGAGAACCCTGTTAAAGGGGCATCCCCCAACCGGAAGGTTGGGGTGCTTTCACTTTGGCCTATTGAAAAATGGGCGGTGAGTCCGGGCGATCCTTAACCGGGAGGTTGGGATCGTCGTTCAAGTCCGCGCCTTTCCCGATATTTGAAGGCTCACCGTTAAAGATCCCCAACCTCCCGGTTGGGGGATTTGCGAGATCGCGGCCGCCGCTCGTGTAGGCTGGACGGAAACATCCCCAACCTTCCGGTTGGGGTTTTCAAAAAGCCCGAGCCGAAAACATTAACCGGAACGGCGCAGACTCTAGTCCTGTTTGAACCATTCTCGGCCCTCTGCAAGCCGCGCTGCTCGCGCTTGCCATTCGACACAAGTTCATGCGCTGAGGCGAATCGGTTATACTCGACCTGTCTTTATGCTCCTTCAAAGAGGTACACGAATGAAAAAGCGATTGTCCGCGAAGCGAAAATCCGAGCTATGTCTGATCTGCGGCAAGTGCTGCATGTCGATGACCTTCTTCGGGGGCGGAGTCGACGATGACGCTCGAGACGAGATTCATTGGATGGAGCTTCACGGGTTCAAGATCGATTACGTTCAGAAGCGCGGGCAAACAGAGTATTACTTCTCGATTCCGCAGCGGTGCAATGCGCTCCAGGAGATCAAGACCGACGCCGGCGCGACGAACTATGTTTGCGGAGTGTATGAGACTCGCCCTCAAATGTGCCGCGACTACGACGGGAGGATGGACGGCCCGTTCGGCGTTGCCGATTGTCTTTGGCGTCTGGAGTCGAGCGAACCCATTCCATCAACAACGAACCTTGTTCAGCTGGAAGTATCTCGATAAGGCCAGCAGATGGTTGGAATCAACGTAATCTTCCTCGACCTGCGCGGAGTCTGGTCCGGGTTTCATCTCGAACGATTCGCCAATCACGTAGGGATTGAATATTTATAGACAAGTGAGGGGGAGAGCTCTAGGTCCGTTGGGGTAGAGATTTTTCTCTTTGATTGGCCTCACCTTTGGTTGAGTTTGCCGGCACATTTCACTCCTACGGAGTGAGCAACTACCCTCACACGATACTATAAACATTTCACTCCTACGGAGTGAGCGTGTTGCCTACTCGGCGGTACGGGGTCTTGCTACGAGGAGTGCGCACAGCGGCTCAGGCGTAAGGTCGGACCAGCGGATCTGTTTTGCGGGATCGTTCGGATTCTTTGTGTTGCTGTCGGAATTGTCGAAGTAGGCTATGACTTCTACGCGTGCTCCCTTTGGCAGCGGTACCGCCCGCTTGAAGTAATAAGGCTGCTGCCAGTCAAACTGATAACCTCGCGTCCATATCAAAATCTCTTGAGTCCCGTCAGGCCGATATGCCGTCGCTTGCACCGAAGCCACGAGCGGATGAACGCGCGGTCGAATCGCGATCGCCTCCGAGTCATCTTGAATCGTGACCGAAGTGGTGACGCGTTGAAGCTCCGTGCCTGCCGGGATGATCGCATCGGGGTCGGTGATGGCGATTTGCCGAAGCTGCTTGCGAGGCGCGCTCTTCGCGAAGTACAGCCCCACCGAGCTCAGGTCTTTCGTTGCTTCGCCCGCGCCTCGATAGTGTATGGTGACTACGACCTGCGAGCCGGCGGGCAGAAGCTGAGCGACACCATCGGGCAAAGCCACGATTCGCTGACCCGGCGCCCAGGTACTAAGGCAGCGCTGGGCGATTGGGGGTTGGGAGGCCGCATACGACGAAGTCATCGGTTCTTCGGCGCGAGCTCGCGAATCTGCTCGCGCGCCGGTCGCTGGGTCCACCGTCGCTGCGCCTTCTAA
>DATMCM010000624.1:0-8094 GCA_035558335.1 Blastocatellia bacterium
ACGAATGGAGGAAGTGTTTGCCGGATTTCTCACTCACTGCGACGAGAACATCGGACGGCTCCTGGATTTTCTTGAAGCGCGGAATCTGATTGAGAACACATTGATCGTTCTTGTCTCGGACAATGGCGCGAGCCAGGAGGGAAGGGAGACCGGTTCATTCAACGAGGGCTTGTACTTCAATCAGATACCCGAGAACTTCGAGATGGATCTGAAGCTGATCGACGAGCTTGGCGGACCGATGACCTACCCTCATTATCCGCTGGGATGGGCGATGGCCGGCAACACGCCATTCCGTCGGTACAAGCAAGAGACCCACGCGGGCGGCGTTACCGATCCGTGCATCGTTCACTGGCCGAAGGTTATCAAGGACAAGGGCGGGATTCGGACGCAGTACCATCACATGATCGACATCACGCCTACCGTCCTGGAGATGATCGGAATTCAAGCACCCAAAGCCGTCAACGGTTTCGATCAACGTCCGATGGACGGAATGAGTATGGCTTACACCTTCGCCGATCCGAAAGTCCCGACTCGACGAGAAACACAGTACTTTGAAATGCTCGGCCACCGGGCGATCTATCACAAAGGATGGACGGCCGTAACCACTCACGTGCGCGGCGACGACTTCGATAAGGATCGCTGGGAACTGTACAACGTTGATGTTGATTTTTCCGAGAGCACCGACGTTGCGGACAAGAATCCCGGGAAGCTGCGCGAGATGATCGAACGATGGTGGAACGAAGCAGGAAAGTACAACGTTCTGCCGCTGGATGATCGAGGCGTTATTCGTTCGCTAGAGCAGCCCGGGTTCAATCGTCCGCGAACAATCGTCACCTACTATCCCGGAATGCCCGCGGTTCCCCGGGCGAATATGCTCAACTTCCGAAACCGGTCGTATAGCATTACTGCTGAAGTCGAGATCCCGCCCGGCGGAGCAGAGGGTGTGTTGCTGGCGATGGGGGGACGCTTCTCGGGATTCAGCTTCTATGTCCAGAAAAACCGTTTGAACTACGCGTACAACTGGTTTGGTCTCGAACGCTTCGCCGTGAGTTCCACCGAACCTGTGCCCTCGGGTTCTGTGACGCTGCGCCTCGACTTCACAAACACCGGACCGAACCAGGGCACGGCCGCGCTGTTTATCAACGGCAGGCAAGTCGGCGAGGGGCCAATCGGGAAGCTGGTTCCGGTTACGTTTGGGCTGGCCGAAGGACTGACCGTCGGACGCGATCCTTCGACCCCGGTTACTGAGAGCTATCAGTCACCGTTCGAGTTCCAGGGCAAGATCAAGAAAGTTGTAATGGAATTGAAGGAAGAGTCGAAGCAGGCTACCGCGAAGTAGTTGTGCCACCCTTAGCAGGCTGCTGCGAACCTCGTCGATAGAAGTAACGGCTTCAATCCCACCAACGCAGTTGGTGGAATCCACCAACTGCGTTGGTGGGATTTGTCGGCGGCGGTTAGTCTTACTCGTACCTCAGCGCGACAATCGGATCCAGCTTGGAAGCCTTCATAGCCGGCCACAGGCCAAATACCAAACCGATCCCGGCAGAAACTGTCAGCCCGACGATTGGCGCCCAGCTCGGCACGTAGACCGGCAGGATCAAGTTCACCAGCAAGCTCAATAACCAGCCGATCATGATTCCAAGCAAGCCGCCTGAACCGGTCAGGGCCATCGCCTCGATCAGGAACTGGCGCATGATGTCGCGACGGCGGGCGCCGATCGCCTTGCGCACGCCGATCTCTTTTGTTCGCTCGGTCACTGACACCAGCATTATGTTCATCACGCCGATGCCACCGATCAAAAGCCCAACGCTGGAGATGGCGAACATCAGAATAGCAATGCCGCCGGTGATCTGGTGGAATTGTTCCGTTATCGCGTCCGGCGTCGAGAGCCCGAAGTTGTCATTCTTGTCATAGGGCACTTCGCGGCGGCGGCGCAGCAAAGAACGGATCTCGTCCTCCGCCTGTGCCAACTGCCCTTCCTGGGCCTGCGCCATCACAAAGTGGTCTTTCTCGGCAGGGTACATCTTCTTCATCGTTTCATAAGGCAAATACACGGCTCGATTCTGATTTCCGCCGTCGTTCTCGCCGACGAAGAAATTATCCTGCTTCTGGATCACGCCGATAACTGTAACCGGCTTATCGTTCACGAGTATTTGTTTGTCCAGCGCGGCGACGCGCGGAAAGAACTTGTCGGCGATGTCCGCGCCGATGACACAGATATCGGAGCGATGCTGGTTCTCGACGTCAGTGAAGAAGCGCCCCTCACCGACGCGCACCGAGGACATGCGTTCGTACTCGGGAAGAGTTCCCTGTACCTGAGTGATGTAAAGCTCCTGATCCTGATAACGAACTTTGATAGCGTCATCCGGCCCGAGAAAAGGAGCTACATACTTAACTGCAGGGCACTGCGCTTTGATGGCCATCGCGTCTTCGTAGCTGATCGGCTTGCGCATTCGTTCTTCGGGCGTGAGCCTGCCGGTGTGAATTCCCGGATCGAACTTATAGATGAAGACCGTGTTGGTGCCAAAGCTCTCGATGTCCTTTTTGAATTGCTGATCGAGCCCGGAGATGAATGACGCTATGACCATCACCGTGACGGTGCCTACTACAACTCCAAGGACCGTCAGGAACGAACGGAACTTGTGCGCTTGCAGCGTCGCAAACGCCATTCTGAAGCTTTCGTTTGTGTCCTGTCTGCTCATAACGATCTAATTCAAATCCTCAATTCGCAATCCGAAATCCGCAATCCTTAATCCGCTCGAAGCGCTTCGATCGGGTCGAGCTTCGCGGCTTGCCAAGCCGGATAAATGCCAAAGAAAAGACCGATGCTCGCCGATGTCGTAAGCGCCACCAGGGTCCAGGCGATTGGCAGCGCGGTCGGCAGCTCAAAGAAAACGGTAGCCAGCTTCGATAGCCCGTACGCCAGGGCTACGCCGATGCAACCTCCAAGCAGCGAAAGCACGGTTGATTCGGCAAGAAACTGGCGAACGATGTCCTTGCGTTTTGCCCCGAGCGACTTTCGGACGCCGATCTCTCGGGTCCGCTCGGTGACCGAAACGAGCATGATGTTCATAATAACAATGCCGCCGACTATTAGAGCGATCGAGGTCACTCCGATTGCAACGATCGAAATGGTCCCGAAAATCTGCTCGCGAAGATTGTTTAGCGCGTCCGAAGTCACGATGCCGAAATTGTCCGGGTCGTTGTAGTTCAAATGCCTGCGCGCCCGCATCACGACTCTCACTTCGTCCTGCGCTCGCTCGATGCTTTCGGGGCCGATCGCCGCGACCCTGATCGCGATAGACCCGCGCGAGCCGTACACATTTTGATACGTCGAGATGGGCATTATGATGAAGTTGTCCCGCGGGTTTCCGAACACCGTTCCCATCTCCTGAGCGATGCCCACGATTCTAAACGGACGGCCGTCGATCTTAATCTCTCTATCGATCGGATCGACGGCAGGAAAGAACTGCTTGACGATCTCGTGTCCAACAAAACAAGTGAAACGCGCGTGTTCTTCCTCTTGCGACGCTATGTAACGGCCCTGATCCACCTTGACCGAGTCGATGTCCACCATGTTCGCGGACACGCCCAGGACTTCGACGTCCTGAAGCACCTGTGTGTCATGCTTAGCGGTCCCGCGTCTGCGCATCATCGCCGCCGCGTCACGAATGTAGGTGGGCTTCTCTTTGATCGCGCGCAGATCGTCGAGCTTGATGTCTTTGTTCTTTTTGTTGCGCTCGATCCACTCCTGCATGCTGGTGACGATTCCCATCTTGTTTACGACAAATGCATTCGACCCGAGATTAGCGATCTTGTCATTGAAATACTTGTTAAAGCCCTCGATCAGAGAGACGACGACGATCACCGTGGCCACACCAAAGATGATTCCCAGAAGCGTCAAAAAGGAACGAAGCTTGTGCGCGAGGACGGCGCTCAGAGCGAGGCTGATCGATTCGAGAAAGTTCATAGCTATGATACCTTGTTGATCTTCGGTTGACGCTTTCGCTCAAGCTAGTAGAACGAGAATCGCCGGGATAAGTTCTGCGTTTCTCTCACTACTCCTTATGTATTCCCCTTCATCATCGTATACGTGCCGCGAGAGGCTCGCGGGCGCAAAAACTCCAATGTGTAAACGTCAGAAGCGTGAAATGATTAACATCGTTTAACTGGAGGGATGCGAGAAAAGGCAGGTTTCACGCAAAGCCGCAAAGCCTCGCTAAGCCGCAACCGAAGGCGTCTCTGCGAATCTTTGCGGGAAAGATCGTCGACGCGGGTGTTTTAACTTCTAACTGCACGCCGCCGAAGCGCCTTCACCAGGCGTCGACAAGTCGCCGACAATCCGGCCGGGACGCGTACGGGAAACAGACGCGAAACCAGCAGTCTCTTTCGCTTCTGCAAGTGTGTAGCTGCCAGCAAAATCGCGGCGGATTCGGCCAGATGCTCCTTGATCAATCTGCGTTGCGCCACCAACCCGATAATCTCTTCCTCGAGCGCTTCAAGATCGTGCCAATCTCCGATTCGGTCTTGAAGCGATCTCAGCCAGGTGAGCGCCTGCGAAGCGTCGCCAAACCCCATGTCTGTGACGGCTTCGAGCAGATAACGGACACGCTTTGCCGCTATGCGAAGCTGATGCAGCTCTCGCGGATCGGTGGTGGGATGGGACCGGGCAGCCAGCGCATTGAACTCTGCCATGCGTTGTTCCAACCGATCGGCTGCGCGCATCTCTGCGGCTTGTTCGTTGATCGCCGGGAAGGCTGGCGCTTCAACAACATCTGATGACGCGATAGGATCGAGCGCGGGCGATTCAACGTCCGAAACTTCCGCGGTCGGCGGCTCGCCAATCGAGTCGTCATCGGCGCCGACCGGCTGCTCCCATAACGTCGACATCGCAGCCTTTGAGAGCCCAAGTTTTGTTCCCAACTCCTCAATCAAATCCAGGTTCGAAAGATATTTCTTGACTCGCGCAGCACGCATGGCGCGACGCTTTTGAAGCTCCGTCTTCAGCAGCTCGAACTGTTCACGAGCTCCGCGGCGTGATGCGGCCTCTTGCTCGATAAGAAGCAGGAAGACGTCATAGTTGCGAACCGTTGAAAGCATTCGCCGCCATTTGCGCAGCCTTCGTTTGAGGGGACGCACCTTGACTTCGCCTTCAAGCAGATCTAGCGAAGCCTGCAATCTGCGAGTCGTTACGCGCATCTTGTGAACCGCTTCGATATCGTCCGTCGTCACCACCGCGTAATGATGTTGTCGAAGCGTTGAGAGTTGGGAGGGGATGATCTCTGCAAGCTTGCGAGCCTGACGGGGGACCGCGGCTGCCGCGGGGATGACCTCTTCGGCGGCCCGACTCTCGGCGGCGGGTTCCTGGTGAGGCAAGCGCTCGTCCTCTTGCGGCGAATCGACAATCGCCAAGTCAGCCTCTTCTATAGCCACGGCTTGCTCTTGTTCTTCCGCAAACACTGCCGCCTCTTCGACTCCCTGTACTTGATCGCTGTCAGCCATCGATGCTCCTTAACAAGACCGGATCCGGCGAGGCAAAGGACCGATCGGATTCTTGATCCGCGGTACGAGCCGTTATTCTAGCGGCTAGTCGGCTCGAACTCCAAAGGAGCTCGGAATGTTTCTGGCGCTCGCAGTGATTTAACAGATTGAGGGCTATAATGTGAGCCATCCTGTAGGGGCGGTCCTCCGTGGCCGCCCCTCTTCGGCGCGCAGGACAGCGGTTGCAAAAGAGGGGCGGCCACGGAGGACCGCCCCTACAGGATGCTGATCGCGCGCGACACTTCAAAAGGGCGACAAAAGGCGATTGGTCGCCGGGTTGGTAAGCTTATGGATATCCTGAGGCTCAACATCGACCAGACCGAGCCTAAGGCGGCCAGCGATGCCGAGCTGCGGTTTCAGATCGCACTGCTTGCGTCCCTTGCTTCGGTGGTTGTGAGCTTCGCGGCCCGCTTCATTCTTGACGCGCCGCTGATTCCTGAAATGATGGCCCAGTTCGTCTTTGCGGTAGCGCCGATCTGGATAGTTGAAGCGGTCGTCGGGTTGCTCGGACCGTTTGGCAAACATCTCGGATTCCTCGCCTGCGTTATTGTCTACGGGATCGGCCTGATTTCAGCGACGTTAGCATTCCTTCGATACTTCAACCCCACTGGTTCAATTGCCGATCAAGCTCGCATCGCTGCGTTCTCACTCGCACTCTGGTTTCTGTCGGCTTTCGTAGTCGTGCCGGTACTTGGCGGCGGACTAATGGGCAGTCGCTCGCGACAAGGCGTTCTCGCGACTTCCTTGTCCTTACTTGCGGCCTTTATTGCCTACGGCATCGCGCTGTCGATTCTGGAAGGGTTCTACATCGGATCCGCTGAACGGCGTGCAAAGAACAACGTGGTAAGCCGCCGGCGCGTGATTCGCGGAGTTTGGTACGCCGTCGTCGCGGTCGGCGTCTGGGACATAGGCCGCCAGTTGTTCGGGTCGTGGTTTTTCTCGGGCGGCGGCCGAGTCCATCGAGGCGATGGCCTGTTTCCGAACATCGACAACCTCGCGCTCGAGGTGACGCCGAATGCAGATTTCTATCAAGTCTCCAAGAACGCGTTTGACCCGCAGGTTGATCCGCAGGCGTGGAAGCTTGAAGTCGGCGGTCTCGTGGAGAATACCTTCGAGCTGACCTACAACGAGCTTCGCGAGATGCCTTTTGTCGAGCAGTACGCGACTCTTGTTTGCATCAGCAACGAAGTCGGCGGCGACTTGATCGGTACAGCGTTGTGGCGCGGCGTGAAGCTCAAAGACATTCTGGAAAGAGCGGGTGTTAAGTCCGGCGTCGTGGACATCTTGTTGCGCGCACGCGACGACTACGCCGATTCGATCCCGCTTGATAGGGCGACCGCGGACGGAACCCTGCTAGTGTACGAGATGAACGGGGGGTCGCTTACACCGGAGCACGGCTTTCCGTTGCGATTGCTGGTGCCGGGCATCTACGGGATGAAGAATGTGAAATGGATCACGAAGATCGAAGCGGTCGATTTCGACTTCAAGGGCTACTGGCAGCGACGGGGATGGGACGATCGCGCCGAAAACAAGACGATGTCGCGGATTGACGCGCCTGATTCGCAGGTCAAGAGCGAGACAAGCATCGCCGGGATCGCATTCGCCGGAGATCGTGGAATCAGTAAAGTGGAAGTCTCCACCGACGGGGGCTCAACATGGGATCAAGCCGAGATCAAGCCATCGCTCTCGCCCTACACCTGGGCGTTGTGGCACAAACGCTGGACTCCGGCCCAACCGGGCAAGCACAAGCTGTTGGTAAGAGCTACCGATGGCCGGGGCCAAACTCAGACTTCTCAATATGCGCCTCCCGCTCCGAGCGGTTCGTCGGGGCTCGACAGCAAGGTCGTCAGCTCGGCATAAGGATGCGCCTAAGCGGAGTCAGACGTCGCGGCTCGCGGAAAGCGCTTGACCCTGGAATCGCTTCCAGGGTCTATAATGCCTGTGTGAGTCATCTAACGAATTCCAACGGCTATCTTCGGTCGAGCGAGCTGGCCGAGCTGGCGGGCGTCAGCACCGACACGCTGCGGCATTACGAACGCAAAGGTCTCATCCCGGCGCCGCGCCGCTCTCAAAACGGCTATCGTGAGTACACGGCGCAGACGCTCGATCGTGTGCGTCTCGTGCGTCGGGCTTTAGCCGTAGGCTTCACCCTCGAAGAACTGGCCCGCATCCTGCGCCTGCGAGACAAAGGCGGTGCTCCCTGCCGCAAGGTTCGCGCATTGACCGCGATAAAGCTCGAGCAAGTTGAAACGCAGTTGAAACAGATGAACGCGCTTAAGGACGAGCTTCGCGGGATCCTCAGTGAGTGGGACTCTTTGCTCGAATCTACGGCGCTTGGTCAGCCTGTTCGTCTGCTCGAAAGACTCGCTGCGAGCGAGCGCATCGCAGATCTAAAGACCGCGGCGTTCCGACCATCGGCATTCCAGAAGAAGGGAACCATAGCAGATGGATAGAAAAACTATGTTTGTAACCTTTCTGTCCGCGGTCGTTGCGTTAGCATCGGTTTGGTTTAGTGAACCGGTTCGCGCTTTCATTGATCAGGATGCCGGCCGC
>DATMCM010000625.1:0-11019 GCA_035558335.1 Blastocatellia bacterium
GCCAACGCCCGGCGCAACGGACGATAATATGACTGCCTGACAGCAGATCCACCTGGCGCGGCTCCAAAGCGTTTTCAAAGCGACCCCCAAACGAGATTGTTTTGGCTGTTGCGGTCGAGCGTGAATTCTATTAGGCCTAACCTCTGGCTTCAAGCTTGCCGTGGTTGACCGACAGCCGCATTGAGGACTTCAAGCTTGCCGTCGTTTGACCGACAGCCGCATTGAGGAATCGAAGCGCTATGTGGTATCAATCGGTGCATAATTGTAAGAGCGGAGAGAGTTGAGGCAAAACGTATCTGGAATGCGGCGACGCTTATACTGGGCCGAGAGAGTGTACTACTTTGAGGGTTTTCTCTTCGTAGCAAGCCAGCAGCTTCTTGTTTTCTTGCGAAGATTCCTGATGCAGCCAATCCCGTAGGGATGGAATGTTTGTAGCCCATGATCGTAGAAGCCCGTCTAGCTCCGTAGGAGCGGAATCTTCCCGGCGATGGACGGAGTTTAAGGCTATGAGATCGGAATATATCACTCCTCTGGAGTTCTTGCTCTCAGAGTCGCCTTTTACTACAAACATAGCACTCCTGACGGAGTTGGGAACGAAAACAATACAGGCTTTGATTGCGGCGGAGCCGCGTCCGTGACCTCTGTGGCTCAGTGTCTCGCGGTTATCGTTCGGCGACAAGCGCCGCAACGCACCCCAGTAAGGAAGCGACTATGCAAAAACCACGATTGAGCTTCGGACAAATCTGGAATATGAGCTTTGGGTTCCTGGGAATCCAGTTTGGCTGGGGTTTGCAAATCGCCAACATCAGCGCCATCTACACATATCTCGGAGCTGACCCTGACCGAATTCCAATTCTCTGGCTTGCAGGCCCGATGACGGGCTTGCTCGTCCAGCCGATCATCGGGTCGATGAGCGATCGGACCTGGAATCGGCTTGGCCGGCGTCGTCCGTATTTCCTGGTCGGAGCGATTCTTTCAAGCATAGCTCTGTTCTTCATGCCGGACTCGACCGCGCTTTGGATCGCCGCTAGTCTGCTCTGGATTCTGGACGCCAGTATCAACATCAGCATGGAGCCCTTTCGCGCTTTCGTAGCAGACAAGCTGAATGTAGAGCAGCGCACGGTCGGATTTGTGATGCAGAGCTTTTTCATCGGCATCGGCGCGACGCTCGCTAATGGATTGCCGTATTGCTTTCGGCAACTCGGCGTGACTGGAAGAACTGCGAGCGGCATTCCGCTCACCGTTCAATATTCGTTCAAAATCGGAGCGGCCGCATTTCTCTTGTGTGTATTGTGGACGGTCATCACATCGAAAGAGTACCCGCCTGAAAACCTCGAGGAGTTTCGCCGCAAGCAAGGAGAGACAAGCGGGACGGGCGGAATCGTGGGCAAGCTGATTAATGTAGTGCGCGAATTGTTGACGGAGATTGCGGGTGCCTTGCGTGAGATGCCACAGACAATGAAGCAGCTCGCAGTGGTTCAGGTATTCACCTGGCTTGGGCTTTTTTGTATGTTTATGTTCTTCGTTTTGATGACTTCACGACACGTATTCGGCGCGAGCGACCCGAGCTCCGCGCGCTTCGCGGAAGGCAGCGAGTGGGGCGGGATCTGCTTCGCGGTTTATTCAATTGTCTGTTTCGTCATCGCATTCTTGTTACCAAAGATCGCCGCCGCCACGAGTCGAAAAACAGTCCACGCCATCTCCCTGATCTGCGGAGGTGTCGGGCTGCTTTCGACCTATTTGATTCACAATCAGTACGTGCTGCTGTTGACGATGGTAGGCGTGGGCATTGCCTGGGCCTCCATTCTGTCCATGCCTTATGCAATTCTGGCTGGGGCATTGCCGCCTGCGCGAATGGGAGTCTACATGGGCATCTTCAATTTCTTCATCGTCATTCCGGAGATCGTGGTTTCGCTCACGTTTCAGCCGCTCGTACGACACGTTTTCAACAACAATCCGCTCTACGTCGTGATGCTCGGGGGCGCTAGCATGCTCTTAGCTGCGGCGCTGGTCGTCCGAGTGCGCGACGTTGCCGAGCGGACCTCGCCTGAGGCGGTGATCACAGCCGACGAGCACGAACCGTTAACTGTGCCTGAAGCGGTTCAGCCCGTGCCAAGCAGTGGCCTGATTGAAGAGTAACTGGATTTGGAGTCCTGGTGATATCAAAACTACGCCGCTCGGTTGGTCGTGCCTTGCTGATCGCTGTTCTCACTTCAGCAGCGGTTGGCGCTGCCGCTACTCAAGCCCAGCGGGACGTGTCCCGCGAATCCGCGCGCACGACTCGTGACTGGGTCCGTGATGGCGTCATTTATGAAATCTTTCCGCGCGCCTTCTCGCCGGAAGGCAACTTCAACGGCATCACCGCGCAACTCGATCGACTCAAGGACCTGGGAGTGACCATTCTTTGGCTAATGCCAATCCATCAGACCGGGCAAGAGAAGAAGAAAGGCTCAATTGGAAGCCCCTATGCGGTGCGCGACTACTACTCGATCAACCCCGACTACGGCACCAAAGAGGATCTGCGACGGCTTGTCACCGAAACGCATCGCCGCGGGATGAAGTTAATCATCGACATCGTCGCCAACCATACTTCGTGGGACAACGTGTTGATGAAGAGTCCTGACTTCTACAAGCACGACGCCCAGGGGAAGATCACCTGGCCTTACGACTGGACCGATGTGGCGTGGCTCAATTACGAGAATCCGAAGCTTCGCGACTACATGATCGAGATGTTGAAGCACTGGATACGCGAGTTCGATTTGGATGGCTTTCGTTGCGATGTGGCCGGTGAAGTGCCGGTTGACTTCTGGGAGCGAGCGCGATCGGAGATTGAGAAGATCAAGCCCGACATCGTAATGCTTGCCGAAGCATCAAAGCCTGATCTTTTGGTCAAGGCCTTCGACCTCGACTACGCGTGGCCGCTTCACTCAACGCTGACCGAGGTGTTGAAGGGCAACTCTCCGGCTTCTGCGATTCGACTGGTTTGGGAGCAGGAGCGCGCTAAGTTTCCCCGGGGCGCGACTCACATGATCTTCTCCGACGACCACGACGAGAGTCGTGCAATCGCGAGATTCGGCGAGCGCGGTGCGCTTGCGGCGTCGGTGCTCGTGTTCACGCTCGATGGCGTTCCGCTGCTTTACAACGGGATGGAAGTAGGCGACACCACCGAGTCCGGGGCTCCAGCATTGTTTGAAAGGCTTCCAGTCTTCTGGGGGATCGAGGAACGGCGTCGCCAGTTTCCCTTGTTCTACAGACAGATCATTTCTCTCAGGCGGGATCACTCCGCGTTCCGTCGCGGGGAGACCGAGTGGCTTCGCAATTCGGACGAACAGCGCGTGGTGAGCTACCTGCGAAGAGATGGCGCCCAAGAGTTGCTTGTCACAATCAACCTGTCGAGCAGACCGTTTGCCGGCTTTGTCGAGGTGGCGAACAGCTCATCTTTCAAAAACTTGACACCCGATTCGGTCTCGAGAGATCACATCTCCGCATTGCCTGCGGTGACTCTCGAGTCGTGGGGATTCAGAATCTTCGGGCGAAGGCTGCAATGACTTCACTGGCCGCTGGAGCTACGGGGCGTCGGTGGGAGTGCCGCGATGCCGGCAGAATCACGTCCACGCGGGTCGAGGTGCGGGAGTGGTTGAATGTTTGTAGGATTCGTCCGGAGGTCAGTTCTTCAGGCGCTGCGGTAACCGCGTAGCGGTGTCCTATCGATAGTTTGCATGGTTCAGGTACTCTGGGCCGCGTAGCGGTTACCTATTGACCTTGTCATGGATTCTGGTTTTACGTAGGTAACCGCTACGCGGCCCACGGTTATCGCCAATCTGAAAACTATCGATAGGACACCGCTACGCGGTTACCGCTGTTACGGTATTGGAGTTTGTCGAGCGAAATGTCCAAACTCCGAGGTCGCACAGCCGCCACCTATCGATAGGTCATGGCGATAATCAAGCGTACGATCAGCTCGTCGACGCCCCGGTCCTTCCCGATGGTCCGAAACGCTGAGTTGAAATCACCGCTGGATGGCTTGCTGAATTGATGCCCAAAACTAAAGATCACTGATGATACATCGACATAGGGAAAAGGACTTCGACTGCCTGATGCGTTATTTGTGCAATGCATTCATAATAAGAATGGCATGAAAACCAGTCATAAGGAGGTCAGTTTATGAGCACGATCACGACCAGGGATGGAACTCAGATTTACTACAAGGACTGGGGCGAAGGGCAGCCCGTTGTCTTTAGTCATGGATGGCCGCTTTCGGCGGATGCCTTCGAAGACCAGATGTTCTTTCTGGCCTCAAAGGGATATCGCTGCATCGCCCATGACCGACGCGGACACGGCCGCTCGAGCCAGCCGTTGAACGGCAACGACATGGATACATACGCCGACGATCTTGCGGCGCTCGTCGAAGCTCTCGACCTGAAAGACGCGATCCATGTTGGTCATTCGACGGGAGGCGGCGAGGTTGCCCGGTACATCGGTCGCCACGGAACGAAGCGTGTGGCGAAAGCGGTGCTGATAGGAGCAGTCCCACCGCTAATGCTTAAGACGCCAGCCAATCCCAACGGAGCTCCCATCGAGGTGTTCGACCAATTGCGTGCCGGCGTCCAGGCCGACCGCGCGCAGTTATTCATCGATCTCAGCATGCCGTTCTACGGCTTCAACAGGCCGGACGCCAGGATTTCTCAGGGACTGCGGGACGCTTTCTGGTTACAGGGAATGCAGTGCGGAATGCCCGGTGCTTACGACTGCATCAAGGCGTTCTCCGAGACGGACTTCACGGAAGACCTCAAGAAATTCGACGTGCCGACGCTGATCCTGCACGGCGACGACGATCAGATCGTGCCGATCGGCGCCTCCGCGCTCCTGTCGTCTAAGCTAGTTAAGGGAGCAGTGCTGAAAGTTTACCCGGGCCTGCCGCACGGCATGTGCTCGACTGACAAGGACCAGATCAACGCCGATCTCCTCGCGTTCTTCAAGGGGGAGCAATCCGCATCGGCGTGACTATCGTCTCGATCATTCGATCTCTACGCAGGGATCGCGGATCGACACCTGCGATCCCTATGATAGTCTCCTCCGTGATAGTCTAAGAACCTGGGTTTGGCGCCCCGAACCGCGCGTGGAGCAAGACACGACCGTGAGTATTGAAATGCGTATGATCGAGTGATTGGAGATACTTGACTGGCTGCATATGAACTCAGGGTCGATCCTGACGAATTTGATGGCAATCGCGTCCTGGTAACCGGCGGGACAAAAGGGATTGGGCAGGCGGTGGCCGCGCGGTTTCGCGAGGGCTCTGCAACGGTACTCACCACTGCCCGTCAGCGGCCCAGCGATGTTGCCGATTCGAATTTGTTCGTAGGGACGGACATCGCGACTGCTGAAGGCTGCGCGGCGGTTGCCGATGCGGTTCTGAAGCGTCTCGGCGGCATTGACATCATTGTCCATGTCGTTGGCGGCTCATCAGCGCCTGCTGGCGGATTTGCGGTCCTCGATGATAACGAGTGGCAGCGCGCACTCGCCATGAATCTATTCCCGTCTGTCCGGCTGGACCGCGTGCTGTTGCCGACAATGCTTGCTCAAGGTTCCGGCGTGATCATCCATGTCACCTCGATCCAGAGTGTCCTGCCGTTGCACGAAGCTACCATGCTTATGCTGCGGCGAAGGCGGCGCTCTCGAACTACAGCAAGGCTTTGTCAAAGGAGGTAAGCCCGAAAGGAATTCGGGTCGTTCGCGTCTCTCCCGGCTGGGTTGAGACGGAAGCCGCAGTAGGATTGGTTAACGAATTGGCGGCGAATAGCGGCACGGACTATGATGGGGCTCGCAAGGCTTTGATGGACTCGCTTGGAGGTATCCCGATCGGGCCCTGCCCAGCCGAGGGAAGTAGCGGAACTCATTGCCTTCCTTGCCTCACCGCGCGCGGGTTCTATCACAGGCACGGAATACATCATCGATGATGGCACTGTGCCCACCGTATGACACCTTTAGTCTTGCCGAGATATTCGGTAGTGTCCTAAGGCTGTGTTGCCGGGCCGGAGGAGCTATTGGATTAGATCGAACGGAGCGCAGAAGCGAGAATCGACGGGTCTTTCATTAACCCCCAACTTTAAGTTGGGGGAAAAGATTGGCGCAGGAGTCCTCGAACCGTTTCACGGTTTTGCCGGCGATCCCTGCTGAAACTGTTGAAACAGTTCGCGGAGGCGAGGCAAAGGCACCTCACTGAAGTGAGGTGTTAATCAGATCAGACCGATGGGCGTCGCTCTGGATATTACTTCGCATTGGCCGCTTGAAGGTAGCAACACACTCTTTAGGACACCACCAAATATTCCATCGCCGTCATGTTGAAGGGATGCATGAAATATAGGGATCGCAATCAGGTTATTCCTCCCCAAGCCGCGACCAGGATGCAATGATCCAATGCGTATGTGCAGCAAGGCTCCTCGGCAAACTGCCGGCATCCCATGTTGATTGATAAGCACACACTCGCACTGGTCAGCATAGTCGGTTGTTCGCTCGACGTGCTCGGCGCGTTGTACCTGGCCTATGATCTGCTGGGCGGGGAACACGGACCACTGCGGACACTCACGAGAGGGGTCACCTACAGCGCGCTCTTTGGTACCGGGTTCGGTCTCGCTCTCGGGCCGGTAGCTGGGATCGTGAGTGGTGTGGCGCACGGCATCACACTGGGATGGGAGTTCTCCCGCGCTTCCAGGCAGGGACCGAAGCCGGGATTTTGGTATGACACCGCGATGAGCGCCATTCGTGGAGCCGGGTTCGCTTTAGGCACCGCCTACGTATATGGTGCTAGATTTGGGGCCGCGTTTGGTGCACTGAGCATGCTGGGACAGATCGTCGCATACCGACTCGGCCTTCGGCCGACCGTGGATTACAAACCCGCTACACGCCCACGCATCACCAAAACTCAATTACTTGCCGCAGTGAATCGCACGGTTGGCTACGGGATCGCCGGCTATATCAGCGCGCTAATAGCGCAGCAGCGCGCAAGCGCACTCAGCATGGGCGTCAGAGCCGGATTGATGATGGGAGTAGTCTCAGCAATCGTAATTTCATGCACGCCGTTCATCGAATGGACTGCCGATCATATGCCCGAAAGGCGCATGGGTGTCCTGGGGATCGGGTTGATCCTCATCGGTTTTACATTGCAATCCGTCCAGTATTGGGTGGCGTCGCTCGCCGTGACTATCGCTTATTGATGAAGTCGGCTTCTTAACGAAAAGAGTAAGTTAATTGATAGAGAGAGGTATCTGCTGTATGACAATTTCGAAAGGATTCGCCAAGATAGACCGCCTGTACCTGGAAGATCTTTACCCCGGCCAGCGCTTCACGAGCGAATCATATACGATCAAAGAAGAAGACATAAAAGTCTTTGCTAAGGAGTTCGATCCGCAGCCATTCCACTTGGATGAGGAGGCGGCGCAGCGCAGCGTGTTCGCCGGCTTGGCGGCGAGTGGCTGGCACACGGCGGCGATTACGATGCGGCTGCAGGTGGAAACGGGGCTGCCGTTGGTAGGAGGGATCGTTGGGGCTGGCGGAGAGATTAGTTGGCCGCGACCTACGCGACCGGGTGACCAGCTCCATGTCGAGAGCGAGGTCCTGGAGGTCACGCCTTCGCGTTCTCGCCCGGACCGCGGCCTGGTCGTAGTGCGCAGCGAGACTTTAAACGAGCGCGGCGAAGTCGTACAGATCTTCACCGGAAAGGTCGTCGTCCCGCGTCGTCCTGTGACGACCGAAGAGCAATGAATCTGATTACGTGACTGAAACCGGATGTCCCGACTTCACGTGCCTCAATGTTTCGCACACCTTCAATGTGGCAAGCCCTACATCTTGTGATCTCCGCTTCGTGACTGGCCAAAGTGTCTGAGTGAAATGAGGCTGCGATTTGAGTCTTTGCTTTCTGCGGCTTCGACGCGGCGCAAGGAAGGGAAGTGCTCATTTTAGTCGGCGGTAAGCACGCGGGCTTACATTAAACTCCGCGCGAAACGCGTGGTTGAAGTTCGACACGTCACCGAAACCACAATCCAGGGCGATGTCGAGGATCCTCGTAGGCTCAACCGCCAGCCGCATGGCCGCCTCACGCAGGCGAGCCCGGAGAATGTAGCGGTGGGGCGTCACACCCGTGAGACTCTCAAAAGTACGAAGGAAGTGGTAAGGGCTCAGACGAGCCTCCCGGGCAAGTTTTGCGAGTGTAAGCGAGGCCTCGGGATGGTTCTCGATCATTCGAAGCGATCGGGTCACGCGAGCCACCGCAGCCGGTGGAGCGCTGTTCGGTTGGGGTAAGAGGCCGGCCGCGAGTTGAAAGGTCTGAACAGCTAATTGCGCGCTGAGTTCTTCCCACGCGACATTGATGAGAGTCTGACTGGAAGCTGCCAAACCGGCATAGGCTCGCGCAATCAGCGAGGACATATGCCGCAGAGGCGGAAGGCGCAGCATACGGAAATCCAGCCCGCGGGCGCGGGCTCCGGCGTTGCTCGCTAGGCGCTCAAAAAAATCCGGCGCATACCAGAAAGAAATGCAGCGGTCTCCGGCGCCGTGTTCATGCCCGCACTCAAAACATTGGCCCGCGTTCCCGAGTACCAGCGAGCCCGGCGTCATCAGCTCATATCCTCTGGAGTGACGGATTGCTCCGCGATATTGAAAACTTCCTGCTGCCACGATGGCGATTGTGACTCCGGCGTGCTGTTCTTCGAATGGCCGATCTTGAGGACCCGATGTGCAAATTACATCTTCTACTTTCCAGCCGTCGCCCCTGGCGAGCACACGAACGTTGGTTTGACCTGGCGCGCCCTCGACCGCGCGGCGAGCTAGAGCATCTTTCAATTCAACCGCAATTTTCGCCAAGTATTCGTCTCCTCGAAGTTGTATAACATTCTTGCACAACGGAGGCAACGAGGCAGTTTTGGCGAATGCTGGTTTGGATTAGTTCTCTGAATAACTTCCGGGGAGGCCTTTTAGGATGACGACAAGGAGATCTGAGAATCTGTCGCTCAGACATGCGGTTGCGACCCTCGCTTACCGCGCGGCCAAGGTGCTTAAGCGTGCACCGGCGGAGTTCAGCGGATTTCGAGTCGGCGAGACCACCCGATCGCCGGGCGAGATTCTGGCGCACATGTGCGACTTGCTTGACTGGGCGCTTTCGCAGGCGCGCGGCAAACAGCGGTGGCGGAACTCAAAGCCGAAGTCGTGGGGGGAAGACGTCGAGCGGTTCTTCGCCGCGCTTACCGCCTTTGATGAATATCTGGCGTCCGGAGCAGAGTTGCATGCGGCGCCTGAAAAGCTGTTTCAGGGAGCGCTGGCGGATGCGTTGACGCACACAGGTCAGATCGCGATGCTACGGCGACTCGCCGGCGCGCGAGTCCGAGGAGAGAACTACTACCTGGCTAAGATCGAGGCAGGGCGCACAGGATCGGATCAGATGGCGCCAGTGAGCGAGTTCAACTAAGCGAGAGTGAAAGCTCTTCACGCCACTCGTATCTCGCGAGCCATCGTGCTAGCCTCCACCGGCTCGCGCGTCGTGGCGTCGAGCTTGCGGCTCGCGGGTCGCAGAAGCCACGACACGGCGGCGATTACGAGGAGCACCAGCGGCACGATCACCTTCGCTGCCGGGTCGCCCATCGCGGTGTGCGAGAATGCCGCTCCGGTGAGGTTGAACGCGATGCCCGCATAGGCCCACTCCTTCAGACGGGGAAGCCGCGGCGCGAGGATCGCAAGCCCGCCGAGCACCTTCCACATCCCGAGAATCGTAACGAAATAGGCGGGGTAGCCGAGCGCGGCCATGCCCCGCAAGGGCACGTCCGCGCGCGCCAGGTAAGCCGCACCTCCCGACAGGAAAGCAAGCGCAATAAGAGTTGTTGTAGTCCAATACGCGGCGCTGACTGCTCGTTTCTTTGTGCCCGTTTGCATGATTCCTTTCCTCCAGGTCTTTGTGCTGGGAGCGCGGGCGTCCCGCCCGCATGTTCTCGAAAAGCGGACGGCGGCGGATCATGCGGGCGAGATGCCCGCATGTTCTCGAAAAGCCCACGGCGGCGGATCATGCGGGCGGGACGCCCGCGCTCCCAGCGTAGATCGCCAATGGTTCTTGACGAGTTACATCGGCTGAGTTTCACTCGTTAGTAGTGTGACGGATCGCCAGCAGGGAATGTGACTGATGGACGAGCGGTCAAAGAAAAACAAAGCCAACTCCGATGGGGGAAGAAAAAAATTGGGACATAGTGTCGATTTGCCGATATTCATCCGTCGTAAGGTTGAACGGAAGATACGAGTAAAACCACAAGGAGACACAGATGAAATACATGTTGCTGATTTATCACAACGAAAAGCACTGGAACGAGCTCGGCGAGTCGGAACGGCAGCAGATGTACGGCGAGTACCGAAAGCTGCGGGAGGAACTCCAGTCACGAGGGCAATTCCTAAACGGCTCACAGTTGCAGTCGGTCACTACTGCCTCGAGCATTCGCGTCCGCAATGGAAAGGAGCTCGTGACTGACGGGCCGTTCGCAGAGACGCACGAGCAACTCGGCGGATATTTTCTGATAGAGGCTAAGAACGTCGAAGACGCGATCGCCATCGCCAAACGGATTCCTTCGGCGCGCATGGGCGCCATTGAAGTTCGCCCGCTGGTAGAGACGCAAGCGGAGGCGACCGCATAGCCAGTTGTTGAGTTGTCTTACCGAGCGCTTTCCGTCCAGCGCTGAGCCTCTCAAACAGACTCACTACGAAATAGTCGGTCGTGTTTCAATTTGACCTGTACGGGCGTCCCTCTGTGGGTGCCCCTTATGAAACGGCGGCGCTGAACCGGCGTAGTGAGGGGCGCCCACGGAGGGACGCCCGTACAGGCTGACAAACTTTCAAACCGACCCTCTACCACCTAGTCGCCTGAATTGCGTACGATCGAAAGTTGTGCGACGCTCGCCTTATGCCGCAGGCGAGTGAGACACTCGAGCAAGTCTTCCACGAAGAGTACGGCCGCATCATAGCTACCTTGATCCGTCTGTCGGGATC
>DATMCM010000626.1:0-13577 GCA_035558335.1 Blastocatellia bacterium
CAACGTGCTCGCGCTCGCCCTGAGATTTCTTGTCCTACTCATGTCAACCTCCGAAATGAACGCACGTCTCACGATACGATTAGACTGTGTGCTGGATAATAAGATTCATCCCACGGACAAAAACGTTGCAATCCCTTGCACGCGATACCGCAGCCGACAAATAGAATATTAATACACGACGCCGTGTTTTAGGTAAACGATTTTCGACTGGGTTGCGGTTCTCCCAGCACCCCGGAGTTCACCCCCGGGCGGGCCGAGAGAGAAAGGACGAGTACACTGGCTTTAATTGTGGATTTCAGGCAATTCTCTTGTCTGCCCTTCTACATTATGAGCTGTGGGTGAGAAGCACGGTGAACAGGCCAAACTGATCCACGCTGCACGCAACTGGCAGTGAATGCCTCGGCAAAAGAAAACCGAATGCCGACATATCCCAATGCTTTAACCTTTACTCGCGGTGGAACTCCGGGCGGCACCTTTCGCGAGGTTCGTTGCCGGGCTCAAAACTGCGCTTCTCAGTGTGCGGACAGTAAGGCGAGGCAATCAAACCCGTCTCAACGCACACTTCCAGTGATACCTGGTGAGAGACAACCACAATTCCTTCAACATCCGATCCGGGAACGTCAGTAGGCAACGGCGTATCCACTGGCGTAACCAGATCAGCCGCCCCCGGGTCCAGTTCAGCATCCGCCGGCGGCTCCTGGACGCAGTTCGAAGTAGGCTCGGTGCCGGCAATGAATATCTCCAGTCTGCGTTCGAGCGATTCAGGGCCGGCCAGGCATCCTGTCGTGGGATCAATTACCGCGGAAACGATTCCGCCTGGTCTGGGAAACGAATCGCCTCCAAGCTCTGGACATAGATCGAGCGCTTGTTTCATGAAATCAGCCCAGATAGGAAGCGCGGCGTCCGACGCTTTAAGCTGAAGATCGCGATTGTCGTCGAAGCCCACCCAAACAGCGCACACAATCCGAGGAGTGTAGCCGACAAACCACC
Source organism: Blastocatellia bacterium (assembly GCA_035558335.1). GTDB lineage: Bacteria > Acidobacteriota > Blastocatellia > UBA7656 > UBA7656 > Onstottus_B. The sequence continues at coordinate 991 of DATMCM010000626.1, forward strand.
CGTCGCTCGAGGTTCCGGTCTTTGCCGCCAACGCGCCCTTGAGCCCCATGCCGCGCAGCTTCGACGCAGTTCCACTATCGACGACCGACTGCAACATATTAGTCATCAAGTAAGCGACCTGCGGCGAGAAGACGTATGTGCTTGCCGCCTGCAAGCGTTCGGATGAGCCCGGTCCATCCGGCCCCGCAGTGCTTCGTATCGGAATGGGTCGAAGCGCCATACCTTCATTGGCAAACGCAGTGTATGCTCCTGCGAGCTCGAGCGGTGAGACTTCGCTTGCGCCAAGCGCCATTGAAGGATAAACCCGCGGCCTCTGGAGCCCACTCTTCTCAGCCACGTCGGCGACATTGCCAAGACCCACGCTCATGGCGAGCGAAACCGCGGGCACGTTAAGCGAACGCCTCAAAGCTTCGCGCAGAGTCACATTTCGATTTGTAAAGCCGCCGTGATAGTCAGTCGGTTTGTACTCGGATCGACCGCCGTCATAACTGAAAGCCTGCGGAGTGTCTGAGAGCAGACTGGCAGCTGTGTATGAGCGGCTATTAAATGCCGTCGCATACACAAAGGGCTTAAACGCAGAACCGGGTTGACGTTTTGCATCAGTAGCGCGATTGAGTTGGCTTTCATCGTAGCTCCGGCCGCCGACCATCGCGACCACCTCGCCGATGTGAGAGTCCAAGGCTACAAGTGCGGCCTGTACCCGCTGCGGCGTAGCATCTTTGCGGGTCGAGCGGCCCAGGACCTTGTCAAGCTTTTCGGTCTGGCGGGTCAGCGCTTCGTAAGCTGCGCGTTCTAGTCGAGGATCCATAGTGGTGGTGATTCGCTGCCGAGATGACAATCCGGTAGTGGCATAGCGCGCGTCTAGAAACCTCTGCGCGTAGTCAATAAAATAGCTCGCGCCGTAGTCTCCTGTTGTCTCGTGCTTCTTGATCTGAAGCGGCTCAGCCTTTGCCGCCTCGCTCGCGTCGAACGAGATTGCTCCGGTATCAACCATAGCATCGAGAACGTGGTTGCGACGTTCGACTCCACGAGCAGGGTCTCGATGCGCCGAGTAGCGGTTCGGGGCGCATATCAATCCTGCAAGAAAGGCCGTCTCTCCTAACGTCAGATCAGCTAGTTTCTTATCGAAGTATACCTGCGCTGCTTGCGCGAAGCCGTTGACGGCGAATGTTCCGCTCTGGCCTAGATACACATCGTTGCAATAGACAGTGAATATCTGCGCCTTGGATAGACGCGACTCGAGTATCACCGCCATCGCCGCTTCTTTGATCTTGCGACTGAATTTGCGATCGGCGGTAAGGAAATCGTTTTTGATAAGCTGCTGGGTCAGAGTTGAGCCTCCTTGCACCAGCTCACCCTGATCGAGATCTGCTTTCAGGGCTCGAAGAATGCCGCGCCAGTCAATCCCGTTGTGGCTAAAGAAACGCCGGTCTTCAACCGCCACGATCGCATCTCGAAGCGTTTCCGGAATGTCCGAGAATTGGACGGCTATCTTCTTGCGATGGTCGCCGTCGCGCACCGCGGCCAACAGTCCGCCCTCGATCGGGGCGGATTTCAAACGCTCGCCAGTTGCCGAGCTTGTCATTGAAGCGACGCGCCCGTTCTTGTCAACATGGATGCGCACAGGATAGAGACCGCGTTGACTGGAAACCGAATTGCCCGGAACGACTTCTATTTCGTCGCCGGCAACTTCGTATGAGCCAATGATGTTCTCGTCAGCTTCAGCAGTCTTTTGGTGGTAACCTGCCGATTCCACGTACTCAATCAGTTCATTGATTGGAAGCCGATCTCCCACCGACACTTTGAATGGGCCCGCGAATATCCCGACTGAGTCATCCATGAAACTCTTCTGAAGGCGAGCATCGATCTCAGCGGCGAACTTGCCATAGTAATAGACGCTGACCGCCGAAAACGCCGCGACTAGAATTCCAATTACCAGAAGGACTTGGGGTTGCACGACCCTTCGGCCCAATGCCTTTAGCTTTCCGGGCATGAGGTTCGAAATCGCTGTGAGAAGGTCGTCGAACGATCGAACAACTCCTTGCAATTGATTCGGGCGTCAAATGCGCGGCGCGCTTGATAACCAGCGTGCGACGCCGAGCCCGTGTACTGTTTCCGATTCTGATATCCTTTGCGACTTGCATGGTTTCCTACAGCGCAATGCAAGTGCCAAGCTCGCGGCAACTCTTACAGCGGCCGGCTTAAGCCCTGGTTTGAAACGAGAAAGGTCGACTAGCGGGGTACAGCTGGTCATAGAGCCGGTGGAGTCAATCCGTACACACCCAGAATCTGAAAAGGCGGTTTCACACAGAGACTCTCAGAAGGCGATTGAGGCGTTAGGCGGCGGCTACCGATAGACGTACGAACTGGTTTTCTTCTGGTCCCACTGAATGCTGTCTATATTCTCGGGGTCAGACGCAAAAATCTCTTCGCTGAGCTTATCGGTGCTTAGTTCGCCACTGACATTCACGTAATAAACGATCTTGGCGATTGGGTTATCAGGATCTTCGCGATCCATTTGCCGTAGCTCGCTGGTTATGTTTCGCTTTTCGAAGACTTCCCTAAGTATCTCGTCGGTGTCGTCTATCTTTCGTGTAGCTACGGTCAGCTCCATGGCACGAAAGACCTGCTCAGGCTCGAAGTATTCGAGCAGCGACAACATCAATAACACGAACACCGATAGAATCAAGGCAAGCTGAATCTTGCCGACTCCGCTTGCCAGGCCTATGGCGAGGCTGATCAAGAGCACTGTGATTTCCTTCGGATCACGAATATTCGTTCGAAACCGAACGAGAGACGCCGCAGCGAAAATGCCGAACGCCCTGGCTGCATTGTCCGACACTATCATCATTAACGCGGCAGCAACGACGGCCAGAAGTATTTGAGTTTGTGCCACATACGGGTTCCGTTGGAATATGGGCAAGTCGCGGCGCGGTCGAAAGGCAAGCACCGCCGTAAGCAACGCCGCCAACGCAAGCCTAAAGGTGATCTTCGCGACGGCCACCGGCCATGTCTCGTTCTCTTGCGGATCCGAACCTTGCAGACCCAGCAGCTCCGTCAGCGAGGAGTGGCCGTCGTTTGAGGGTGGAGTCTGTGCAGCGGCGGCTGACGGCGGGCCTTGCCTCGGCGCTGACTGAACACCTTTCGGGCTGCCGCGCATAAGTAAATACGCCAGGACTACAACGACGACTACACAAGCAACAAGCCCGGCCACAGTTAAGATCCGTTTGGAGTTCGAAGATGAGACACGCCCAATTATTCGTTCGCGCGCAAGTGAGTAGGCGCGGCGAATCGTCTCTTGGGCGCCGGAACGGATCTCAGCCCACCCGTTCGTATCTTGCTCGACCGCGGGCTTATCTGCGCCCTCCTCTTCTTGCTGCCGATCTGACGCTCGATTGCCGTTCATTCGGGATACCCTCGACTCGAAGTCCGGCGAATTTATCAAATCGCCTGCCATCTGCGTAGCAAATAGGGCTCCGCAGGAATTCCGCGGGAATGTTTGGGTGGATTCGGGCGAGTTTAGGAGCTCAGAACCCCAATATTCCTGATGAATAGAGACGCGAAACCCTTATTCGACGCCTTCCATAGTTTCCTTGATGAGCTGGTCCACGACGGCCTTGAGATCGCCCGTCTCCTCAAAAGTTCGCAGTTGCCGGTCTGCGCTGGTCCCATCCTTCATGATGGTGTGCACGTACTCGATCTCCTTGCGGCTGCCAAGCTCGTCAACTACGTCATCAACGAATTCGAGCAATTCCAGGATCAGGTCGCGGACCGGAACTTCTGTCTGCTTGCCGAAATCTATGAGCTTTCCGTCTAATCCCCATCGGACCGCGCGCCACTTGTTCTCCTGGATCAGCGCGCGCCGGTAAAGCCGGAAGCCCATATTCTGGCGATACAACTTGTTGAGCTTTGCGACGATGGCCTGGATCAACGCTGCGATGGCGATGACTTCGTCTACTTTCGAAGGTATGTCGCAGACTCGAAACTCGAGCGTCGGGAACGTAGGATGCGGCCGCACATCCCACCAGATTTTTTTTGGCCGGTCGATGCAACCGGTCTTCAGCAGCAGGTTCACATAATTGTCAAACTCGGAATACGAACCAAAGTAGTCGGGGATGTCAGTGCGTGGAAATTTCTTGAATATTTCCGAGCGATAGCTCTTTAGCCCAGTCTTGGTTCCCATCCAGAACGGGGAACTCGTCGAGAGCGCCAGCAGGTGAGGCAAAAAGTATCGCGCTGCGTTCATCAGGTGGATTTGCGATTCACGATCGTCTATACCGACGTGAACATGCATACCGAATATCAGTAGCGATTCGGCAAGCACCTGCATCTCGTCAATCAGGCTGGCGTAGTGGACATCGGGAGTGATCTTCTGATCTTTCCAGCTCGAGAACGGGTGTGTGGAGGCGGCGGCGATGCGAAGACCCTTCGTTCCCGCCAAAGTCGAAACTGTGCGACGAAGCTTTATCAGATCAGCCCGCGCTTCTTGAATGTTGTTGCAGATGCCGGTCCCGATCTCAATCATCGACTGATGCATTTCCGGCTTTACCTGTTCACCGAGGAGCATCCGACCCTCATCGATCATCTCGGTGATGTGAGACCTCAGCTCTCGAGTTTCGGGATCGATTATCTGAAACTCTTCTTCGATTCCCAGCGTGAAGTCAGCCATCTGAGCTACCTCTCGATTCTTGGATCTACCGGCGAGAAGCTACCCATCCAAGAATCAACAATTCAAACTACTTCGATGCCACAGTTAGTCCACAATCATCGTCGGCACCATTCCGGCTCCGGAAGTTACGTTTGCTAGCGAGGACGAAGAGAGCCGTGTGAACGCGCCTCGGACGCGCCCGAAAAACAACAGCGGATCAAGGTCCAACAACTGTTCGATCATTTGCACCTCGCCGGCTTCGGCGTTCACGTAGGGAAAAATCTCCCGCGACGTCATCACGCGCTCCTGGACAAGATAGTCTCCGTCGAGCGCCTTGCGTATCGCTTGATCCCAGGCGTTCTCGTCCGATTCCCAGCCGATGTAGATTCCGTGCCCGCCGTAGTCGTCGTTAGGCTTCAGCACGAGCGTAGTCCTGTTGCGACGCACGAAATCCAGCAAGTCGATCACGTCACCGGCGTGCGTCGTCTTGATCTCCTCGACTCGTCTCGTCCACGGCACCGATTGGCGAATCGCCTCTCGCTCAGCGTCCGAAAAGTAATGCTGATGCCGCTCGTCGGTCAGCACCCCGAACAGCATCTTCTTGTGAACGTACTTCGTTCGAAAGGAATTGACGAACACCGCAGCGCCGGTACGATATGCTTCGACAAACGGACGGCACTCGTCGATCTTCTCCAGCAGCTCAGTCGTAAGAACACGTCGATAAACCAGGTCGATTTTGAAGTCGCCATGGTGAAGCTTCCCTTCCCTCAGCTCCAGGTCCCGCGGGTCAGCAATCGTCGCCGCGTACCCCCGGCTCTCGAAGTATTCCTTGAACAGCTCGAACTCGCGTTGCGTTGGCAACCCCTTATAGTCGACGATCGCAATCCCGGGTCTCGCGTCGCCTGGCCGCACTCGACGGTAGATCGTCAGCAGCGCATCGAGCATATGCTCCCGGCAATACATAGGGGTGACGGAGTGCTTTTGCCTGAACTCCCGCATCAACGGCAGCTCCAGGAACATCTCCGCAGCCACGTCCTGGTAAGCGATGCCCGCCGGGCACTCGGCATTCAATTCGACGAACTGATATCTATCACTTGTCAAAAACGAATCCAGGCGAGATGTAACCGACACGTCCTGGTAGCCGGGATCCATCGCCACCAAATCGCGCTCCTGGGCGGTGAGTCCGATTTGTTCGAGCATCAAACGGTCATCACGAATCGCCTGGCCGACTTTTTCAATAGCTCCCCACACCGTCTCGCAAGCGGTACTAATTCGTCGCCATTCCGCGCGCGTTACGAAGTGCGGCCGCAGATAGGGCGAAAGCATTCGCCCGCCGAATACGAACCGAACCTGGTTCAATCGGTCGGTCAAAAAAGCTCGCGAGTCTTCCAGAAGGCCCGGCTCGCATTCGATCAGCGAATTGTAGTCGCGAACTGCCTGACTGCTCACCAAAGCCTCATTTCGCCCTGGCGGGTTGTCCGACGCCCGGCCGTTTGATCTCGCTGCTTAAGAGCTCGTTCCACCGATGATTCGTCAGCGTCGGCTCGCCATGAAGCGCGGTCTCGATTGCCAGGCCTGCTACCTTCTCGACCATCCATTTGAAGTAGACCGAGCCGACCGACCACCAGTCCGCATCCGGCGCGGGGTTCATATAGTCGATCGCGTAAGGCGTATCCTCTACGATTGCGAACTCGACGGTGTTGATGTCGTACCCCAGCGCTTCGTTGATCAGAATGGTCTCCCTCCGAACCCGGTCTTCCATGTCAGGATCCAGATAGTTGTCCACCACAAGATAGCGCTGGAAGATGGGATCGTAGGCCATCGGGCACACTTCCTTCTTGCCGATGCAATAGGACCGCACGTAGTGATCGAACGGAATGTACTCCTGCAACACCATGCAATCAGTCCCGCTGGCGTCGTACTTTTCCATCAGCTCTTGGCGATTGTTCACTCGCGAAACGCCGCGCCAGCCGCCACCATCGTACGGCTTGATGAACGCCGGCAACCCGATGTGCTCGATTATTCCGTCCCAATCAAGCGGGTACTCCAGGTTTCGGAGCGACTCGGCCACGACACCTTCTTTGTACTCTTTCTGCGGCAGAAGAATCGTCTTCGGTATCGCGATCCCGAGATAAGTGGCCAGAGAGTAGTTGAAAAATTTGTCATCAGCCGTCCACCAGAAAGGGTTGTTTATCACCTTCGCGCCCGACAGAACCGCGCTCTTCAAGTAAGCGCGGTAGAACGGGATCTCGTGCGAGATTCGATCGATGATCACGTCATACTTGCACTTTTCAGCCATCGGGACGCCGCCCAGCATCACGTATTCGGCGGTAACGCCGGCCTTCCGGCGATTGATCTCATCCAGCAATGCCTGCGGAAAGGTGCCTTCGCGGCCGACAAGCAATCCGACTCTCATGTGGTCCTCCGTGGTGATTGTGCTTGAGCGCGAATTCTATAGTACAGTTCCGAAGTGGTGCAACTTCATCACATGGGAGGCGTTCGTTTCGTGTGTGAGCGCCAGAACCGCTGTGCTACAATTTTCGCCGGCCCAATCATCAAAGTTTATTAGCACGGCGAGACCGACGTTCAACGGAGGGAGACTCGATTGTTTAGCTTGGTGGAAAAGCTCAGGATATCGTCGATTATCCGGGGGTTGGTTATTATGCTGGCGGCTGCTCTGCTGCTTGCGCCGTCTTCGCTATCGGCCGCAGGTCAGGACCAACAGAAGAAGCCAGCCGCGCCCGCAGTAACCAAAAAAGACGAGGGCAAGGTCCCGACCGGCAAAGAGCTCGAGAAGGACAAGAAGGCGCTCGAACAGGATAAGACAAAGGCAAATCAGCCTACCCTCACCAAGGCGGAAGCCAACGTGGAATTGGCGCTCCTGGCCTACGGCGGTCGCAAGCAGCTTGAAACTGTTCGCAGCGCTATCCAGGAAGAAGGCACGATCCGGCTGGCCACGGATCAAGGCGACCTCACCGGCGTCTTCAAGCTGCGCTCGATGAGGAAGGAGAAGTCCTGGCTGGACTTGCTTCGAGTCGACCTCGAGCTTTCTCCGTCCGGCGCAGCCGGGAGCGGAACGAGCTCGCCAGGAATTAAGTATGTCGTCGCGTTCAACGGCGCTACCGTCTGGTCGGCGCAAAACAATCAGTACATCAACCCTAAACCCGAGGCCGAAGTTGCTTTTCGCGCCCAACTTAGCCACGAGTACACTGCGTTGCTGCGCTACAAGGAAGACGGGTCGAAGGTTGAATTCGTCGGGCCCGAAACGATAGTTGGAGTGCCAACGACTGCGCTCGACTTGACCAACCCCAACGGCGATAAGACCCGTTACTGGCTCAGCACCGGCTCGCCTAAGAAGGCCGGCACCTTCCGAATCCTGCATCTGGAATACGAGTTAAAGCTTGGCGAGGGGAAGCCGCCGGTTAAGTATCGCATCTCGTATTTCTACACTCCGTTGCGGATCGTGCAGAACACGCTGGTGCCCACGCGAAGGGTAATGACACAAGATGGCAAATTCGTTCAGGAAATCTCGCTGACAAACGTCACGTACTCGGCCAAGCTCGATCCGGAGATCTTCCTTCATCTCGAGCAATGAATCGCAAATAAGCTGGGCCGGATTCCATTACCCCTGTGGAACAATGCAAAGGTGAACACTAGGAATCAAGATACTCATCGATGCTCAGCCCGACGCGCGCAAGGAATTGATCCGCCATCGATGGAATATCGTCGACGGTCTCATCCAGCGATATCCGTTCAATCCGCCACATCGGAAGGAAGACGTTCGTCAGCCCGATGTTCCGCTCACCCCGCACGATCGACTGAGTCCAATCGTAAAAAGTGTTCAAATCGATTCCACGCACAAATGCGCCCGAGATGCTCAGCTCGCGCAGGATACCCCAAATTTTTTCGCGAGGGCTGTGCAAATACACAACCACGGGCGAGCCGGGCGGAACGCCGCTGGATGATGAGTAGTCATGAGCCATTCGTTGCCCTTCTAATTTGCAATTTGCTGTGCCTGGTCTACGGCGGATAATCCAGGAACCCGAAGAACGCTTCTCCCTCTAAAATTAGCGCTCCACGATCATCGCGATTCCCTGCCCGCCTCCTATGCACAGCGCTGCGAGTCCACGCCTCACGTCTCGACGCTTCATCTCGTAAAGAAGCGTCACCAGTACTCGCGCGCCACTTGCGCCGATCGGATGTCCAAGCGCGATCGCTCCGCCGTTCACGTTGACACGCGAGCCATCCAACCCCAACTTCGCAAGCACCGCGAGACTTTGAGCCGCAAACGCCTCGTTCAGTTCAAAAAGGTCAATGTCTTCGATCGCGAGGCCGGCTTTCTCGAGCGCGCGCTCGATGGCCGGTACCGGCCCAAGGCCCATATACCGTGGATCGACGCCGGCGGACGCGTAAGAAACAATCTTCGCCACCGGCGCCAGTTCGTTTAACCGAACGCGTTCTTCGCTTGCGACCACGAGTGCCGCCGCGCCATCGTTGAGCCCCGAGGCGCTTCCCGCCGTAACCGTCCCATCCTGTCGCTTGAACGCCGGCTTCAATCGAGCGAGCGCTTCCACGGTCGACCCCGCACGCGGATGTTCGTCGATCTTGAAGGGCAACGGCTCGCCCTTCTTTTGCGGTAGCATGACCGGAACGATCTCGTCTACGAATTTGCCGCTTGCTATCGCGACCTCGGCCCGGTGCTGGCTGGCGGCCGAGAATTGATCCTGCGCCTCGCGCGAAACGCCGCACATCTCGGCGACGTTCTCGGCTGTTATTCCCATGTGACAGCCGGCCATCGCGCAGGTCAGCCCTTCGCTCAACATTGAATCAACAAGCTCGCCGTTTCCGAGCCGGTAGCCCCAGCGAGCGTCCTTCAAGATGTATGGCGCGCGGCTCATCGATTCCATACCACCGGCAACGATCAAATCGGCATCGCCGGCGGCGATCGCCTGAGCCGCCAGGGTCACCGCTTTCAGGCCCGAGCCGCAAACCTTGTTGACAGTGAACGACGGCACGCTGTCAGGGATGCCGGCGGCGAGGGCCGACTGCCGAGCGGGGTTCATTCCGGCTCCGGCTTGCAGTACGTTTCCCATGATTACTTCGTCGATGTCGCCAGGGTCCAACCCGGCGCGGTCGATTGCGGATTCGATGACGACGCGTCCAAGCTCCGAGACCGGCAACTCTTTGAGCGAGCCCCCGAACGTTCCGATTGCGGTTCGAGCGGCGCTAACTATTACTGCCTTGGACATCCCGTTCTACGCTTTCTGATTAAGATGATGAGTATTCCATCCGAGATACTCGGGGCGAAGCCGACTGTGGCGCTACCGACTAACTTTCACATCGTCAAACGTCTGACCGTTCTGCGCGTAGCAGAAGAGTCCTATCTTCCCTCGACGATAAGAGCCATCCTTAACCTCAAAAAGTTCGTGCCCGTCAATTCGAGCAGTGAGCATTTCGCCGTCTACTTTGACTTCGATGCTCAACTCGACCCCCGGACGATAGCCTCTAGGCGTCGACCACAGCTCAGTGTAGTCAGCGCCATCTCGCTTGTCCAACCGCGTGATTGGCCCGCTGTTGAACCCATCTTGAATGAAGATCAACCGGTAAAAATGCTCCGCATCGATCCATCGAAACACTACTCCAAAGCCGTCATCATCCGTAGGCCTTGCCTTTAGCTGAAAGGTGTAGTCGCTCCAACCCGAGTCTCCCGCCACGATAAATGTGCCGTACCATCGTCCGATGAAATCGCCACGCCGGCCCCAGATGTTACTTCGTTGATGAAGCGATCCATCCTTCTCGACTCTCCAATCGGAAGGCCCTTCGACCGTGTCGGGATCATCCACGACCGTCCAGTTCAGAAGCCGGTCGTCGTGAAACCGCTCGTCCAGCAAAACGTGGTTGCAACTGGTGAACTCGATCGCGATCAGTCCGATCAGAAGGATCCGGAGACTGCGTTCAAGGCTGAATGACATCGTTCGGGGGATAGGCCTGTTCCAGATACGCGGCGTCACCGAATGACCGAAGCTCCAGCGGTCACGGGCTTGCGGGTTCGCAGCCGTTCGACTTCGGTCCTGCCCGTGGGATGCGCTTGATAGAGCGTGAACGTCTCCACCTGAATGCACGACAGCGGACTATCATTCTCTCCGCTCGTGTCGATGCCTACGCAGCCGCCGTTAATGTAGATGCCGAATTTTCGATTGCGCCCTTCGCGTGGCAAGTACTGAGTCGGTGTGTGGCCGAAGAAGCAAAGCTTGCCCTCATATCCCTTGAAGAAATCCAGATCGCGAGTCCAAACCAGCACGTCGGGATCTGTATCGGAAGCCAGCTCGCCCGGGATCAAACCGGCGTGAACATAGATCGCCTGCTCGTCTTCATGAAAGAACGGCAGCGAGCGAAAGAATTCAACGTGCTCTTCCGGGATCTTGATGTCTGAGACATCCTTCAGCTCTTCAAGCTCGAACCCGTAAGCCGCCAGGGTCGCCAACCCGCCGTTTTCCGGAATCAGCCATTGCAAGTCACCGTAGTCCAGACAATCCAAAAGCATCTGTTCGTGGTTTCCTCGCAGCACCACCACGTTGGGGTTCGATTCCGCGAGGTCCATAACCAAATCGACGACTCGGGGAGCGTCCTTACCACGATCGATCAAATCGCCAAGGAACACAATCTTGTCGTTGCGCAGGTTCCACGGAACGTTCTTCATCAACTGTTCCACCAGTTGAGGCCGCCCGTGAATGTCGCCTATGACGTAAGTCGCCATCAATTTGAATCAACTTTCTGACCGTCAACGCGAGTCGCCGCGATCCGTGCGAGCCCGAAGACTTCTAATCACTTCGTTAGCCTTTTCGAACGCGATACCCACCGCGGCGAAATCGCCACTCGCGATCGACGACCTTGTTTCTTCAAGCCCGCAGATCACTTCATCGAGCGCCAGGGTTATCTCGTCTGCATTACTGCGGCAAATATCTTCCCACACCGACCACCGGCTCCCTGCTAAACGCGCCATCTCGGTAAAGCCGCCTCCCGCCAGTCCGAGATCCGCCTCATTTACTCCGCACGCCAAAGCTGTGGTTAGCAACTGAGGCACGTGGCTCAACCGGGCGACGACACGATCGTGCTCTTCCGCGGTGAGCTTTACTGGTCTCGCTCCTATGTCGAGCACCATCGACTCAACCATCCGAGCGGCGGGCGATTCCTCTTTCAAATCACCTAAAACCAGTCCATAAGGCGCTCCTCGAAACAACTCTGCATCGGCGAACTCGACGCCGGCGTTGTGGCTTCCGGCCATCGGATGTCCACCCACAAAGGTCACATGTGAGGGCAGGGCCTCACGCGCCGCGCGGCAAATCTCGCGTTTCGTGCTTCCCGCATCGGTGACTATCGCTCCCGCTTTCAAAAGCGATCCACGAGTGCGCAAGAACTCAATGATGGCCCCGACCGGCGCGGCCAAATAAACAAGATCCGCTTCGCTGACGTTCCGAGCACCAAAAGAATCCTCGACGCTGTCGATTACCCCTCGAGCGCAAGCTCGTTCGAGAACGTCGCTCGAGTCGGAGCCCGTTATCCGTTCGGCCAATCCGGCGCGCCTCGCCGCCAGGGCAAAAGACCCGCCGATCAATCCGACCCCAACGATTGCGATGTGCTTGAAGCGCATATCAAGGACTGAGGACTGAGGACTGAGGACTGAGTGATAAGGCGAGAAGTAACAGCCCTCCGTCCTCAGTCCTTTTGCCTCAGTCCTTCAGCGCAGCGGCCTCCACTCCCGTGGCCATCTCGCGTCCGACCGCTTCTGCGATCAGCCGTAAGCGGCGTGTCAGCTCTTCGAATTGATCGGGCAACAACGACTGCGCGCCATCGCAAAGAGCGTTCTCCGGGTCGTTGTGAACTTCTATCAACAACGCGTCGACTCCTGCGGCCACCGCTGCCTGCGCGACCGGAGGAA
>DATMCM010000627.1:0-3984 GCA_035558335.1 Blastocatellia bacterium
TCTCGGCCACAAGATCGAAGAAGCGCAGCCTCCGATAGAAGATGCCTGGATGCGCGATGCATTCCTGACCGTGTTGCGAGTGTCGCTCGCGCGGACGCTGGACGATGCGGCGAAACCGCTGGGCCGTCCGGTGACCGACAAGGACGTCGAGCCGGTGACCTGGGTGCTTGCGCAAGCTGGCCGCGCTGCGAGCAGCGTCGCATACTCGCGGGCCATTGCCACACTTCATCAAGTGGGACTTGCGATGGCTAAGTTCCAGCAGACTTACGATGTGATTCTGAGTCCGACGCTTGCGAAGCAGCCAGTGCAGCTCGGGGTGTTGAGCCTGTCGCCGGCCAGCATGATGCAGTACACAAAAGACGTGACGGAGTTCGGTCCGTACACCGCGCTTTACAACGTGACGGGTCAGCCGTCGATGTCGGTGCCGCTGCACTGGTCGGCGGATGGCTTGCCGGTCGGGGTGATGTTCTCAGGAAGATTTGGCGACGACGCGACGCTGCTGAGACTGGCGTCTCAGCTTGAGAAGGCCAAACCCTGGTCAACGCGGAGACCAAAGATTTGAGTTTTTGGACGGTCCTCTACCAAGCGGACGAGTTACGAACAACCTCGACTCAACGCTCTGAGGCAAAGACCTCACCGCTGGGGGACTCAACCAGCCGTCCCTTACTCATCAAGCACTCTATGCGGAGGCGTTTGCGGTGTCGCGCGGCACTGCCTTCTTCGTTATAAACAAGATCACACTGCCGATGAGCCACAATAACAATGAACCAACAATCACGCCGAAGACCAGGTGCGCTCCGGCGTGAAGCCAGGTCTTACCGTCGCCGCCACCGCTGTACTCCGGTGCGCTGAAGATGTTGTCGCGGTGAGTGAAGATCGCAATCAGAATCCCTGCAATGATGATCGTCTGCCCAACAATGCTCTGGATAACGATCAGCGCCAATAGTTATTTGTAGCTGCCGAAGCCGCTGGTGTGAACTCTGATTGAGTAATAGACGATTCCCAACAGCGACACGACCGAGATGCTGAGCCATTTGACTGTTGAGTTATCGACGCCCGCGAGCGACAGGCACAGACGGGCGACTCCAACGATAACGATCAACCCGAGCATCACCTTTGCGAACGAAACATACTCAGACAACGGCTTGCCGAATATAGTCATAAGTTTTCCTTTCGGGAGAGTTCACTTTTAGCGCTGTGAAGCATAGCGGGTAGCTAGTTGAGTTGTGGTCTCTGGGTTCGATGAAGCGACATCGGGTCCGACAGAACTACTTCCTCGGCGAAGGATTGCCGATGTGAATGTGCGCGCCGGTAGCCACACCGGGAACGGCCCTGCGAAACGCGATGTATGGAATTCCGAAACCGCGTAGCTTGGCGAGCAGCGCCTGTCCCTCCGGGCTGTCGGGATTCAAGGCGACATCAACACCATTGCGGTGATCGAATCCAAGGTGGTTGTGCAAGCGAGTCTGACCGAAGGCGCTTACCGGTAAAGTGCGGCCAAACTTCGAAGAGACGAAGCTCTTGATGTCCACTTGCACCCTCCCGCTGGAGCGCCCGGCTAGGGCCCTGTGACTCGAGCCTTCGACTGATTCCTTTTCTGATTCGGGCGTGGGATCCGGCGGCGGCACGTACTCCCATTGAGCTACCGTGGCCTGTTCCGGAACGTCGAGCACCTTGCCACTCACGTAGCCCGCGGCACTCGATTCCCTCGCTGCTGTAACCGCGTACCATTTTCCGTCTTCGCCGGTTACCTCCAGAGCGATGGTAACGGCTTCGCCGCGTCTAAGAACCGTCACGACCCGGCTTGAAGTCGACACCGCCGCATACAGCGGAGCTGACTCGATGCTCACGACAGCTTGCCAGGGCGCCGGACTCACGTCCTCCTGCGGAGCTGAAGCTCGGGCAACTGCGGAAACAAGAAAAAGAAAACCAAGAATCGATAGCGTTCGTCTCATCGTGCCTGCACTACCCCTTCGCACTACGGGCACCCTGACGCTGCTTGGCGGCCGCACGCCTCATCATCAACAACGCCTCATTTCTCTTCGCCGAACCGCTGTAGAGAGTTACTCGCTTAAACGCGGCATACGCATCCTTGTATTGGCCAAGTCCAAAGTAGCTTTCGCCCACCCAGTACTCGCAATTGCTCGCCAGCGCTTCATTCGGGTATTGAAGCAATAGCCACTGAAAGATGTCGATAGCTTCCTTGTAACGTCTCCCGTTATAACGTCCCAGAGCATCTCTGTAAGCGGCTGCCATCCGCGAGTCTTTCTTCGTGACCACGCCAGCAGGTTGATTGCGCCCAGGACCCAGTTTGACAGCCTTGGCCTTGATCGGCGCAACAGCAACTGTGTCCCTGGATGCAGGCAAGTCGACGACCGTGGGTGGTGGCAGATGCGCTTCGGCCTCAGCAAGGTTGGTCTGAGCCTTCTCCTGTTTGGGATCGAGCGCTATCGCCCGGCGAAACGCTTCCCTCGCGTCACTCCAATTCTTTTGAGTCATGTAAACGACGCCGAGATTGTTGAATGCTGCTGCAGGGTCGTTAACCACCATGAACTCTTGAAGCGCACGTTCGCGGTCTCCCAGTCTTGCGAACGCAATTCCGAGGTTATTGTGTGCCTCAACCATCGAGCTGTCGATTGAGACCGCCTGCTCCAGGTAGATCTTGGCCTGCAGTAAATCATTCCGCTTGAGGAAGATGTATCCGGCGTTGTTCAATAGCGATGCGTCCTGGGGCTTGATTTTTATCGCGGAGATAAACGCAGATAGCGCCTGGTCCAATTCGTTTCGATGCAGGCAAACTCTGCCCAGCACCTCGAGAGCCTGCGCGGATGCCGGGTCAAAAAGAACCGCGCTTTCAGCGTGCTGTTGCGCGAGGCCGTAGTCGCCCCACTTGTCCCACACTCGCGCAATGCCGATTTCTGCCCGCGCGTCCCGCGGCTTAATAGCGGCGATCTCCTGATACATCTGGAACGCGTACGGCAGCAGCCCCTCGTCCAGATAGGCTTCTGCAAGCAGCCGGCGCGCGTCAACGTCTGCCGCGCTTGCGCTAGCCCGCGTTGAAAGCGTCGCCAGATCCGGCCTTCGTTGCTGCAGTTGCTTCAGCGCCTCTTCAGCCGCGACGGTGTTTTCCTGCGAGATCTTGAGAACACTGCGGACATAGTCCGACAACGCTCTCGGCGAATTAGGGTTGACGCTCTGCGCCACATCGCCATTCGGAGAACCCGCCACAACGTCGGTTACCGGGTAAAGACTCCCGGTAGCCCGGGACCGGCGATGCAAGCAGCCCGGAAGACTCACTGCCAAAATCACAATTACGATCAAGCTTGAGCGGTGGCGCATGGTTCACCTCCCTCAATCGGGATTTCATTGATTTCCATCTCATCACCAACGGAGGTCCCCGTCTGGGCAAGAACACCAGCGGGCAATTCAATCACGCTCCGTGCCCTGAACTTCAATGCTGCGATACGAAAAGGCTCCAGCTTCTGGCAAATGTGGATGACCCGTCGCTTGGAATCCAGGTAAACCACATCGATGGGAAACGACATGCCCACAGTGTGAACACCCTGAGACGGAACGATCCACAACCCTTTACCCGAAGTAAACTCATCGGGCTTTCGGCCCAGCAGTCCCCTCATTCGGGTCCAGGACGTATCCGCCAACTCGACCTCGGACGCCAGGACGGTCTGCTTGCTGCGGTTCAAAAGCTCATACTTCACGAGGGCCTCTCGAGGCCGGACTACTACTATTCCTATCCTTTACGGCGCCGACGCCGAAGGATGATGATCGCAATGATAATCACTGCAATTACACCAAGAATAATACGAAGCGTAGTCTGGTCCATTGGTTTCTCCTTTTTTATTCGCCACCGAGGCTCGGCAGTAATTCCTGCACTATGGTGATGACGGCCGGCCCCAATACTACTACAAAAATTGCTGGCAGGATGAAAAAAACCAGGGGCGGGATCATCTTGATGGTCGTTTTTGC